>DAOVVI010000295.1 GCA_030637245.1 Cyclobacteriaceae bacterium | reverse complement strand
TCCTTTAACACATAGTTTAAAGCAGCAATAACAGCAATAAAGGCCAAAAGCATGGCACCTACATTTAGCGCCAGTTTCAACCCATCTGCAGCTCCCCTGGCTAATGCGTCTATTAAATTTACCCCGCTTTTCTCCGAACTGATGGTTAATTCATGATTGAGCTTGTCATATTCCGTTTCCGGCACCAACAATTTAGCCATTACAATTGCAGCAGGGGCATTCATTACTGAAGCGGTGAGTAAAAACGTAGCATATTTTATTTGCTCGGCAGGGTCGCCCCCACCCAAAAATGCTACATATCCTGCCAATACACCGCCTGCTATTGTGGCCATTCCACCTGTCATCAGGCACATAATCTCTGATTTTGTCATATCAGAAATAAATGGCCTGACCAAAAGAGGCGCTTCTGTTTGACCAAGAAATATATTTCCTGCAGCCGATAAACTTTCTGCTCCCGACAACTTCATGGTTTTTGACATAATCCAGGCAAAACCATAAACTATTTTTTGAAGAACTCCCAAATAGTACAATCCCGCGGAAAGGGTGGAAAAAAAGATGATGGTCGGCAAGACATTAATAGCGAAAATGAATCCGTATTTTTCGGTATTCAGCAAATCACCAAATAAAAACGAGGTTCCTTCATTGGTAAAATCAATTACTTTAACAAAAAACTTACTGGCAAAGCTAAATCCCACGCCAATGAATTCAACCTGGGTGATTAAAAAACCAAATGTGATTTGTAATAACAGTCCACCGACAACAAGTCTCCAGTTAATTGATTTTTTATTAGAGGAAAATACCCATGCTACCCCAATAATAAATAATAGTCCAAAAAATGCTCTGACAAATCCCATATAAATGAAATATTAATTTCGCTTATTTATTTCATCACGGATTTTGGCGGCTTTCTCATAATCTTCCTGCTCAATGGCTTTCTCAAGCATTTCCTTTAACTTATCCATATTGGCGTCTTTTATTTTCTCAGAACCCATGGCCGGTTTAGTCTTTTTAGGCTGAATCTGTTCCAATTCTTTCTGAATATCCGGTTCTTCTTCCTCTGTTTCAGATAATTCAATACCTGCCTCTGAGAGAATGGTTTCATAGGTAAAAATGGGTGCATTAAATCTCAAACCAATTGCAATAGCATCCGAAGGTCTGGAATCAATCTCTATGATTTTATTATCATTCGCACAAACAATTTTTGCAAAGAAAACGCCTTCCTTTAGATCTGAAATTATTATTTCTTTGATTGAAAAATTAAAATTACCTGCAAATGATTTAAACAGATCGTGTGTCATTGGTCTGTTTGGAATGATTTTTTCAATTTCAATAGCAATGGCCTGGGCCTCAAACATTCCAATAATAATAGGTAATCTTCTATTACCGGGTTTCTCTCCCAACACCAATGCAAACGATCCACTTTGTGATTGACTTGATGAAAGTCCTAATATTTCCAGTTTTATTTTATCCACTTAAAAATTCAGTTTATAACGATTTTATCTTTTCAGTTAATTTTGGTATAATTTCAAAAGCGTCTCCTACAATTCCATAATCAGCAGCCTTAAAAAATGGCGCATCAGGATCTTCATTAATTGCTACCAATACTTTCGATGAATTGACACCCGCCAAATGCTGAATTGCTCCGGATATTCCAACGGCAATATAAAGGTTTGGACTTACTTTTACACCCGTTTGTCCAACATGTTCATGATGAGGACGCCATCCGATATCAGAAACAGGCTTTGAACAACCTGTTGCTGCCCCCAGCGCCCTGGCTAATTCCTCTATCATTCCCCAATTCTCCGGGCCTTTAAGTCCCCTACCCCCCGAAACAACAATTTCAGCATCATCCAATAAAATATCTCCTTCAGCTTTTTCCAGACCGGTAATTTTTTCATTAAACTTCAGGTTATCAGGTATGGGATTTTTTTCAACATCGGCTTTATCCCCATTTTCCATGAGTTCAATGACATTTCTTTTTATAATCAATACCTTCTTTTCTCCTGACAATGATACGGTTGCAAAAGCTTTTCCGGTGAATATGCTTTTGCGTACCGAAAACCCGGATGATACATCGGGCAATGAAACCACATTTGAAACTATTGACGCTCCTGTTTTTCCGGCAATCCGGGCGCCAACGTTATCACTAAAAGATGATTTAGTCATGATGACAAGATTGGCTGATCCTGACTGGATTATTTCTGATATGATCTGAGCGTAAATGCTAATTTGATTTTCATTTAGTTTCTCGTCATTCACATTAATGACCCTGGTGGCGCCATTATTCCCCAATTTTTCCAGGTCAGTATCTTCATAAACACCCAAAACAATTGCAATTATTTCATCATCACCAATTATTTTTCCTACCTCAACAGCATAACTAATGGCTTCTTTCGAGGATTTTTTTATTTTTCCTTCAGATCCTTCTAAAAATACGAATACAGACATGTCAAAATATTTTAATACTCATGAATTTCTATAAAACTTTTTCTTCATTTTTTAAGAGATCAATTAACTCTTCAGCATTTTCAGGGTCTATTAATTTAACAGATCCTTTTTCTGGAAGACTTTCGTAGGATACCGTCCCGGACGCCGGATTAAAAGGTACCGGTTCCACCACCTTCAAAGGTTTTGTTCTGGCTGTCATGATACCTCTCATATTTGGAATTTTCCATTCTGCAATCGGTTCCTGACAACCTGCGACAAATGGCAGTTCTACCTCTAAAAATTCCTTACCTCCTTCTATTTCTCTGGCAAGTTTAGCTGTTGTTCCTTCAATATCTAAAAGCATTACTGGAGAGATGGAGGGCATATCCAACAATGCTCCCACAATTCCATGTACAATGCCATTATTGTAATCTATGGATTCGCGTCCCATTAAAATGAGATCATATTTTTCCTGTTTGGCTATTTCAGCAATTTGTTGGGCTACATACATAGAATCCATTGGATTTGCATTTATACGAATAGCATCATCAGCCCCAATAGCCAGGGCCTTTCTTATTGTTGGTTCAGTGCTAGCCTCACCAACATTCAGCACAGTAATCGAGCCGCCATGGGTATCCTTAAGCTCAACAGCTTTGGCTAGAGCATAATCATCATACGGACCAATTATGAATTGTATGCCGGCTTCATTAAACTTTGTATTATCATTAGTAAAAGAGATTTTTGCTGTGGTATCCGGCACATGAGTTATGCAAACTAATATCTTCATTTTTCAATAAATTATTTTAAAAATTTACCGTTCAATATTTGCAACAAGTTAGTATTTAAATCAAAAAATAAAAATCAATATTTAGAAATGAATCAAAGCCGACTTGAACAACTTTTACGATTTCATGAATAAGATCCATTTGAGCCTTTTAATATCTACGCCTCAACAAACGAAAACAAATCTTCTGACAATGAAAAAGTATAGAGTTATTTTGAAATTTTATTAAAAAAACATCCTTGCCCACTCATTGCCATTTGGGATAATTAAGGTGAGTTTGAAATGCAAATCTCAGATTTCAGGGCTGAGTGAAATTGGCAATACCGAGCGAGAAATGTAAATTGCTTAGTGTCTGTAAGAAAACACTACTTAGAAAAAGAAGAGCATAAAGATGCCATTCTGAAAAACCAGGTTGCTAACGTGTTATAATATAAAATTGTAAATAATGGATAGAAGAAAATTCATACAAGTGGCAGGGAGCAGCGCTGCACTAATGACAAGTTCCGGATCGCTGGTTGCCTGCAAAAAGTTAATCAGCAACGATAATGAAGGTGAACTTAAAACATGGGCAATCGCTGCTTTTAAGCGATTCAAAGAGATTTGGAATTTTAATGATTTCTGGAAAAGAGGCAACACGTTTGATGCCTGTCTGACGTTTGCAGATGCAGTGCAGCAACGATGGCCCGATGATCAGGAGGTTAAGGCCATGCAGGTAACTGTTAGAAATATGCTGGAAGAAAACCTTATTTTTTTTAGCAGCTTTGATCCGGGCGGTCTTTGGGCGGACGATTTTGGCTGGTGGGGACTGATGGCGCTCAATGCCCGCAAGCATCTGCTAAAATTGGGAGCAAAGGAGTTGGCTGAT
>DAOVVI010000267.1 GCA_030637245.1 Cyclobacteriaceae bacterium | reverse complement strand
CGATTTGATATTAGCTATCTTAATCCAATTATATTTTACAGGGCGCTTGAGCATCAGGGAGGAAGTAGTGAAAATGTGATCGTCGGTATGGATGCAAAATGGAATATTGGGCATTCTGTATCATTCTATGGTCAGATGGTTCTTGATGAATTTTTCCTGAAAGAAATCAGAGCCGGTAACGGCTGGTGGGCCAATAAATTCGGAGGTCAGCTAGGCATGAAATACATCAACGCCGTTGGCATTGATAATCTGGATTTGCAATTTGAATACAATGTTGCCAGGCCATATATGCATGCGCACAGGGATATCTATACCAATTATGCGCATTACCGTCAGCCACTTGGTCATGCTTTGGGAGGTAATTTTCATGAGGTGGTTGGCATCTTGCGATATCAGCCCTTCAAAAAATTATTTATTACTGCACAATTAAATCTTGCAAATTATGGTGCTGACACTGAGGATACCAATTGGGGTAAAGATGTGATGAAAAGTTATAATTCCCGGGAGCAGGAATATGACAATAAAATAGGTCAGGGCGTAGCGACAAATTTACTATATGGAGATTTAACACTTTCGTATATGTGGAAACACAATTTGTTTTTTGATATACGCGGTGTTTATCGAGATCTCAATAGTGAACTTGATGAAATGGATAGAAAAACCACATATTTATCTGCAAGCATGAGGTGGAATATCAGTAAAAAACTGCACGATTTTTAGACCAGTGAAATATTGTGCATTTTTTAATCTGGATTAATCTTCCGTTTTTTGCCGATATTTTTTAGATCCAATTAATGAATACGTACTTAAGAATACTTTCATACGCCAAACCCTGGCGAAGATTTATTCCCGGTTATCTGATCTTCTCAGTCCTGGCTGTTGGTTTTAGTGTATTAAATATGGCACTATTAATCCCAATGCTCGATGTGATTTTTGAAACAACAAATGTTGAAGAGTTATCAAAATCTACTACACTTCCTGTATTTAAACTATCAATTGATTACTTCAAAGAAGTGTTTAATTTTTATATGCATCAGGTTGTTACTGAATATGGAAAATTTGGGTCTTTAATTTTTGTCTGTATAGTCGTGATTCTCTCTTTTACTTTGGCAAATATTTTCAAATATTTTTCTGCCATTATCATGGCAAAGGCCAAAGCCTTAACAATTAGAAATATGCGGATTGACATATATAAAAGTGTAAGCCGTCTGCATGTTGGCTATTTTACAGATACCAGAAAAGGGGATATCATTTCGCGAATCAGCAACGATATACAACAAATTGAAAATTCAATATCACATAATCTGAGAATAATATTTAGAGAGCCCCTGATGGTTATTGGTTATTTCGCTTTTTTAATTTATCAATCACCAAGCCTTACTTTATTCACCTTAATAATGTTGCCATTTGCTGGATTTATTATTTCCGAAATTGCCAAGAGGCTTAAAAAAGTAGCGACTGAAGGACAGGAGTCACTGGGCAGACAAATGAATATCCTGGATGAAACTATAAGTGGAATGCGGGTGATCAAGGCATTTAATGCGGTCGGATATATCAACCGAATGTTCTCAAAGGAAGTTAAAAAATATGCGGATATTGATTATAGTTTTTCTAAAAGATATGAATTGTCTAGTCCGGTATCTGAAATATTAGGTGCAATTTCTATAGCTGGAATATTATTTTATGGAGGTGATCAGGTTCTCAATAAAGGCACGTTTGATGGAAGCTCTTTTTTAGTATTCATTGCAGTTTTCACTCAAATTCTTCAACCAACCAAGGCCATTGCCGGGGCCGTTACCCATTTCCAAAGAGGTATCGCTTCCGGCGAACGGGTTTTTGAAATAGTGGATATCAAGCCAGCGATAGAAAATAAATCTAATCCAATAAAACTGGAAACCTTCAAAAATGAAATTGAATTTAAAAATGTTTCCTTTTCGTATGATTCAAAAAAAGTTTTGGACAACGTCAGTTTCAAGGTTGAAAAAGGCAAAACAGTTGCACTGGTTGGGCCGTCAGGTGGTGGCAAATCAACACTGGCAAATTTGGTTCCAAGGTTTTATGATCCGGACGAGGGGGAAGTTCTTATTGACGGTCTTTCATTGAAAGATTATGATTATAAATCCATCCGTCACCATATGGGGATAGTGACGCAGGAATCCATTCTTTTCAATGATTCCCTATGGAATAATATTGCTTTTGGGCTTGATGAAGTCAATGAAGAAGATGTAATAAAAGCAGCCAAAATTGCCAACGCTCATGATTTTATTACTCAGGAACCTGAAGGATACCGGCGGATAATTGGCGATAGAGGATCGAAGCTATCAGGAGGACAAAAGCAACGTGTGACCATAGCAAGGGCATTGCTTAAAAATCCTTCCATTTTAATTTTAGATGAGGCAACTTCTGCACTTGATTCGGAATCAGAAATGCTGGTGCAGGATGCAATATACAGCCTGATGAAAAGCAGAACATCTGTAGTGATTGCCCACAGATTGAGTACAATTCAAAATGCGGATGAAATATTGGTGATCAACGAAGGAAAAATTGTTGAACGAGGTACGCATCACAATTTGATGAAGTTAGACGGCATTTATCAAAAATTAACAGCCATGCAAGGTTTGTAGGTTAATCCCGATCATTGCTTTTATTCATTGCGCAAAAATGAGGAAGTGAATATAAAAGAATGTTATTAAAACATAGTTCTGCTAAGTTGAGAAGCAATTATCGGCCCGATGGGCGCCCGCCTTGCCGGCGAGGCAGGAAAAATTGTGGATCTTTCGGATTAATTGGTTCAACCACGAACTTGAGGGGAAAGTTTATTTTTTTAGAATTAGGAATTATAAATCACGATTATTTTCATATCTTGAAATCCGACATCGATTTTATTCAGGCAGCCTGAAATGAAAAAACTCAGAATCGTACTTTACATCGTATTTTTAACCTATATGGCTGTGACAATCTATATGGGATTAAATGTTGATAAAATGATAAGTCGATTTGGATTATTGAGTTTTTTCTCTTTTTTTCAGAGTTGGCTAGCCTATGGTAATTTATTCTTTATCGTTTTATTAATCATTGAAAACATACACATCTGGATTCAGAAACGGCGTTTAAAATATGCTGAAAATGATCGGGAGGATTTAATTATTAGGGTGAATGATCTAAGAAAGCAGGTTAGTGAAACAAAAATGAAAAAGAATAATTAATTTGGTGACAAGGACTATATCGGACATTTATTGGAAACAGTTGAAAAAAGAGCTTTGGCTGTAGTAGTGCTTACAGATAAAACCAGTAAGAAATCAGGTGAATTAGCGGAGGTGAAAAGACATACTTCTTATCAGGGTTTTCAGAAAGTATTCAGATAATTTATATAAAAGTAATTCGTAATTTAATTCTTCTTATCGAACAAAAAGTAGTAATATAATGCTCTCCAAAACTTTTGGAAGTGCAGTTTATGGCATTGACGCGACAACCATAACTGTGGAAGTAAATGTGCTGCAGGGCACAAAATTTTTTTTAGTCGGTTTACCTGACAACGCTATAAAGGAAAGCGAACATAGAGTAGAATCCTCCATTAAACATTTTGGCTATGATATGCCGAGGCAAAAAGTTGTAGTCAATTTAGCTCCCGCTGATATTCGGAAGGAAGGTTCCGCATACGATCTTCCAATTGGTCTTTGTGTTTTAAAAGCGTCAAATCAAATTTTGGCAAAAGAATTAGAGCAATATGTGATTATGGGTGAGCTTTCACTGGATGGCAATGTACGACCAATTAAAGGAGCCCTCCCGATTGCTGTCGAAGCCAGAAAACAGGGTTTTAAAGGATTTATTTTGCCAAAGGAAAATGTAAAAGAAGCAGCGATAGTAAATAACCTTGACATCATTGGAGTAGAGACACTTGATGAAGCAATTAAATTTTTGGAAGACACTTCAACAATAGAGCCAACGATTGTAGATACCAGGGAAATTTTTTACTACGAACAGAATGAATTTGACCAGGATTTTTCTGATGTTCAGGGACAGGAAAATATTAAAAGAGCGCTTGAAATAGGCGCTGCAGGCGGACATAACATTATTATGATCGGCCCGCCCGGTTCGGGAAAAACAATGCTGGCCAAAAGACTTCCAAGTATTTTACCCCCATTGACTTTGCAAGAAGCTTTGGAAACTACAAAGATCCATTCAGTAGCAGGAAAGCTTGGACCTGATGCTCAGCTAATTTCTAAAAGACCATATCGATCACCTCACCACACCATTTCTGATGTAGCATTATCTATTGCGGGGGTGTTTCTATTT
>DAOVVI010000405.1 GCA_030637245.1 Cyclobacteriaceae bacterium | reverse complement strand
GTTTTCCTGTATTATCGCTAGCGATTTTAGCATTGTTCCAACTATCTGCATCAAATCCAAAGGTATCCCATCCGGAGATTTCCTTTCGGGCATCATATATTTCCCCGAGATAAATATTATTCCTTATTATCGGGCCTTCATGTGTAAGCCATTCTTCATTGGATTCAATAGTTTGGGTTGATCCATCAGTATAATATATTTTAAGATGGGCAATAAACTTTGGACGGCCTATAGAAAGACTTTCTCGCAAATTGTATTTTCCAAACAAGGCCATTGGCAGAGGATTAAACCAACCATTTCCTAAAGTAACTCCAATACTGTTTCCTCCTTCTTTTATCTGGTCAGTCACATTATACGTAGTGTACAAAACACGTTTGTCATAGTTTGTCCAACCTGGGTCCAATACATGATCGCCAACTTTTTCCCCATTGATTGTTGCTTCATAATACCCCAATCCGGATATGTACAACCTCGCCTTTATGATTTCTTTTTGAACCTTAAAATCTCGTCGGAATAAAGGAGCAGGATCAGCTTCGTAATACTCTTTAATACTTTGTGGCCCGGCTTTACCATCGCTTATCCAATCGGCCTCCCAATCACTTTGATTTAATAAACCCATTTCCCATTTACCAGGACTACACCAGTCAGATACTTGCCCTCGTTCATCCCAAACACGGACTTTCCAGTAACATATCAATTCACTTGAGAGTTCTTTCCCCTGATATTGGATTTGAATTGATCGCTCAGAATTTACTTTTTTTGTATCCCACAAATTTCCTTTATCATCGGTTAAAGATTCCTGAGAATCGGAGACAATGATCTGATAAGCAGATTGCTTTTTGTTTCGAAAAGTTGATTCTGAATTCCAACTTAAGTGGGGATTCAATGCATCAATCCCCAGAGGATCAATCCGGTTTTCACAACGCGGGTTTACAACACGAATTGAGTCAGTTGATTTTTGGCAGGATGAAATACCTACCCATAGAAATAGAGATGAAAATATTAGATATTTTTTGATGCTCATTATAGATTATCATTTAATGTTATACTGCATTTTTTATGCAAATTACTATTAGGAGGGTCGAATGTCGATGCTTTGTCTATTGGTGATTTTTAGATGAAGTCAACCCGGAAGAAGACAAATTTATAATATGGTGATTGGAAAAAATAAAAGGTTCATGTAAATTATACATTCCAGGCTTTTTTAATCAAAATCAAAAAAATACACCAAGTAAATCAGAAAAAATTATTAGTAAATTTTAGGAATGTACAAGTTAATCCTTCCAGTTAACCTCCACCATCTCCTTTCCAATTTTATCTTTTGCAATGTTGGCAAGATTTATTAGCTCTTCTTTACAGCAATCAATAGATTTATTGCTATTCAATCTTGATTTGAGTTCGTCTGCAAGAGCCGCCACCGTTATTTTTTTCTTTGTCATGACCAGTTTGATTATAAAAATTAAATATTTGAATTACATAATTTAAATTTAATTAAAAACTTGTTTCCAACTGGTATGTCATTGTATATTTTTACTAATGTTTAAATCAATTTTACTTAACAGTGAACATTCCTTTTACCCTAATATCTTCTGATGAATTCCCGACCATCACATCAAACGTTCCAGGCTCTACGACAAATGATTTTGTGTTAACATCCCAAAAAGCCAGTTCTTTTGCAGGAATGGTAAAGTTTACTGCTTTGGTTTCATTTGAATCTAAAGAAACACGTTCAAAACCCATGAGTTGTTGTGCCGGCCGGATAACGCTGGATTTTTTATCTTTTACATATAATTGTACAACTTCATCTCCTGCACGGCTACCGATATTGGTGACATTAATGCTCACTTCCAAACTATCCGAACCAGATATTTTCTTCGATTTAATCATCATTTTCCCATAATTAAATTTAGTGTAGCTGAGGCCATAACCAAAATGATATAATGGTTCGATTTTAGCCCCATCCTGATTTGTATTATACATATAAGTGCGGCCTAAGCGGATATCATAATCACTGATGTCTGGCAGTTGTGCTACAGATTTGTAAACGGTCAGCGGTAATCGGCCTGCAGGATTGTAATCACCAAATAGCACATCGGCCAAGGCATTCCCTCCTTCTTCACCGTTAAAAAAAGTTTCGAGGATTGCGGGAACATTATCATTTGTCCAATTGATGGAAAGCGGACCTCCATTTTGCATAACTACTATTGTTTTAGGATTGGCTTTCAATACGGCCTCAATTAAATCTCTCTGGTCTCCAGGCAGTTTTAGGTCTGAGCGATCAACGCCCTCTTTTTCCACCGTTTCATCTGTTCCAACAACCACAATAGCAACATCGGCTTTTTTGGCGGCATTCACTGCCTCGATAAATTTATTTGGGTCTGGAGCCGCCCCCCAAAGTTTCATTTTCGATTTGTACCAATGCTGTGTAAAATCAATGCGTAAATCGTAATGTTTTCCTTTTGCCAATTCTACCTTATAGACAGTCGATGATTGATTGCGGTTTTTTGTTTTGTCGATGATCAGCTTGCCATTGAAATAAAGCTGAATGGCGTCATCAAATGCCCCACCAATATAGTATGGCCCGGACACAGGCGCGATAAACTGACCTGTCCAGTGAATGGAAAAGTAGTTGTTTTGAATTCGTTCGCCAGGAGAACCTCTGCCATAATCAAAGTCAATAACAGGATCTATACGAGAGAAAACAGGCTCTCCCGAGCAATCTGTATTGTTGAAATATTCACCCTTCAATCCATGCTCTCCTGATTTGGCATTGGGTGGAACTAAATATTCTGACGGAATTACGGGCAATTCAATTTTAATATCCGTGCCTTTGATATAGTGCACTTTGCTGCTACCGATTTTATTTATAATTCCATCCAAAGGAGATACGGCAACAGAATGCGCCGACGTATAACCACCCATCTGACAGGCCGCTGCATTGGGGCCAATCACAACAATGGAGCTTATTTTGTCTTTATAGAGAGGTAATAATTCTTCATAGTTTTTTAACAATATAATTGCCTCTCTGGCCGCTTGTCTTGCTAAAGCCCGATGTTCTTTACTGTCGATGACAGATGTTGGGATGCTGGTGTATGGCACCAAATCTTTTGGATCATAAAGCCCCAATCGAAAACGTGACAAAAGAAGTCGGCGCACAGCATTTGTGATTGTTTCTTCAGAAACCTTCCCACTCAGGACAACATCCAGTAAGTACTTTTTAAATTC
>DAOVVI010000125.1 GCA_030637245.1 Cyclobacteriaceae bacterium | reverse complement strand
ATTTAATTTCAGCGAATCCACTTTCTCCAACGTGTTGGGATTGATCACTTCCATTTCTATGTTTTCTCCATCAATATGGAAAAAAACCACGGCATTTTGTGTAGTGAACCCGGAAGTAAATGGCGTCCATGGGGTTTCTTCCTGGGCATAGTATGGAGCGCCTGCTGCTCCATTATTGATCTGATAAATGGTCCTGCTTAGTTCAATCCTTTGATGCAAATAAACTTCGGGATAACGATTGGTTTTTGGGCCAACCTCTGTTTTACAATAGTTGTGTTCGTCGCCTGTTAGTATAGCTCGTACTTTGGCACTTTCATTTACAATTATATTCAGCAAATCATCCCTACGCTCGATGATACCTTTGGCCAGCCTTTTTCCTGCCACTACTGCCCTATAGTCATTGTTGCCACCGTACCACATATCATCCTGTACATGTCCTCCGTTAGGGAAAAATGGGGTGTGTTGTGTAACAAAAATGTGATCTATATTCTTATCTTTTTCCAATTTCTTTATTGTTTTCTCAAACCAGCTAAGCTGGTTATCCATAATATATCCATGGAGATTTCCCGAAACATGCTGAAGAAATGTCGTAGAAGGCGCATACCAATAGTTGGAATTCATAACCACCATAGCGACATTGTCATAAGTATAATAAAATACATTTTCTTCATAACTTGGAAAATCTTCAGTAGAAGATGAGGGATCATAGGACGCTCCGTCCTCACTTGCGGGTCCATTGGTAGGATTCACAAATTCTCTGGCAAAAACATATTCTGCAGATTCTGTCTTGAATGGAAACTTATCGACCATTATTCGAATGTTAGTCTCCGGATCAAAATATAAATTCATCAGCGCTTCATGATTTCCCATGCCTGCGTTCACCGGATAGTAATGGGCAAAAGGCGCAATGGCTCTTTTCCAGTTCGCATATTCAAGTTCGGTCTCCTCCCTGGAGGAATTATATCCTGTAATCATATCACCCGTAAATTGCATAAAAGAAACTCCTTTCAGCGTATTTAGAGCCATGATCTTTGCCATGATATAGGCATTTACTCCACCGAGGTTGCGTTCTCCACCTCCATTACCGGATCTTGAATCACTCGCATAGGCAAAAGTGAATTTCGTTCTACTGCCAGGTTCCGGAGCTGTTTTTAAACTATAGGATTGCGAATTGCCTCCATAATTAACTTTATACTCATACGGTGTATTTGGGTCCAATCCTTTCAGCTCAATTTCATGTTGAGTTCCTTTTTTACTTTTATAACTTTTCCCGTTCACCTCAACTCCACATCTTAATTCATTATTTGTTTTAAAAGAAATTACTGCTCCACTCTCGCTGAGTAAATTCACAAAAGGCCCTTCAATAATTGTATCGTCGATTTCGAATGGCCCCGTACCTTTGAATGAAATGACACCATCGAAAATCATATTTCCTTTCTCATTTACCACCCTGTATCCTAATGTGCCTTTTCCGCTTTCTTCCCATCCAATCATATCATATTTTCCTGCCAAATTTCTAATGGATACACTTGACTTGCCTTGTACAATTTTAGCAGGCGACCTGAAATATACGGGTTGAGGATGCTTCGAATCTCCATATGGTATAAATCCATAGAGCAGATCACCGTTGAGCAAAGAATCTTGAAAATCAAAAGCAATTCCACTTTCAGTCCCCACCGGATTTCCAATTATGTTTGGTAAAACGTAACCTTTGGAAACAGCAGCCTTGTAGTATTTTTTACCTCTGACCAAAAAATGAGTGCCTATTTCATCTTTGTTCAGATTGTGATGGATCAATGGATATATAGAAGATTCTAATGTTTCTTGTGAATTTGCATTAAAATAATTCATGCAAATCACAATGAGTAATAGGAAAAGTCTGTTTATATTTTTCATAAGTAAATTATATGTGAATGGTATTTTCAATTATTATTTTGCAAATCTATAAATATTGGCAAATGATCGCTAAATCCTCCCCGATATATTGGCCCCTGGTATGATCTATATGGCCGATTGTCTTTTAATAACCATTCCGGATCAAAAATACTGTTTTTCTTTCCTTTAGTTAAAATGCCCTGACCTTCAATAACTGCGCCAGAGGCAATCATCTGATCAAACAGAAACCAGGTATGGTCCAACTCTTTGTACACCAGCGTACCTTTCCCAGAATGAAAATCCTGAAAATTGAGGTTATATAGCTGTTTAGAATCAATAGATGAGGTTACAGGTTTTGCACTGAGCGTAATGGCCAGGCTTTGATCTGATGGTTCATCATTAAAATCTCCCATGATCAATATTTTGGGATTTTCATTGGCCAGAAATAGTGAGTCTGTTTTTGACCTTAAAACTGAGGCCACTTTCACCCTTTTTTTTTCTGAAAATTCCTTTCCTCCATATCTTGACGGCCAGTGATTTATAAAAAAGTGAATGGTATCTTTGTCCTGATACGAAAATGAAGCATACAAAATATCTCTTGTCACAAAGGAATTGTCATCAATATTGATGGGCTTATGAGTAATTTTCACCAGTTTTTCCGGTCTATAGATAATCGCCACATCGATCCCCCTTAGGTCGCCAGAGTTTTCATGAACTATATGGTATCCATACTTTTTAAGGGGTGTTTCGGTAGTAAGATCCATCAGCACCTGGAAATTTTCAATCTCGCAAAGCCCAATCAAAGCAGGCGCTTCCCACCCTCCAACTGCAATAATTATTTTTGCGATATGATTCAGTTTTTCTTTATATCTATAATATGACCAGTTTTTTTCTCCATTTGCTGTAAACTCATCATCATTAATGGCCGGGTCATCAAATGTATCGAAGAGGTTTTCAACATTATAAAACATAATCCTGATTCCATTATCTCCCCTGGATTCAGGATTAAATTCAGAATTTCTTATTTCAGGTTGGGCAATTGATATCGTTGTAAATGCCGTAAAAATCCATGAAATTAATATGTGTGTTTGTCTTATCAAGAGTAATGGAATCAGGCTGCTTTTTTGGTTTTTATATATTCTGTAGGTGTTTGGTTTGTCAGTTGTTTAAATATTCTGTGAAATGAGGCTTTTGAATTAAATCCACATTCCATGGCTATACCCAACAAAGTGAGATTTCTGTATTTAGGTTCAAAAAATCTAAGCTTCACTTCCTGAACCCTATAAGAATTTATCAACTCAAAGAAAGATTTATCCAGCTGATCATTGATCAATTGCGAAAGTTGATAGGCCGGTACTTCAATGGAATCAGCCAATTCGCCAATTGTTAAATTCTTATTCAGGTAAGGTTTCGACTCTTCCAGATAATCCAAAAGTTTCTTTTTCAAACCTGGTACTTCCTCCGCTTTTAGCCTGGTTTTTTCATATTTTTCAGGTTGTTTCATCACGTAGTCCAACTCCAACGTATCTAATCCATCAATATGAAACGATCGATAGAAAGGAGTTTTTTTTATGCTATAATAACCAAGAAAAAATACCCAAAATGTGGCAATCACCAAAATCATCTTCCTTAGTTGTACCCAATCGGCAACATCAAAAAACACGATAATTAAATTCAGGATCAATGCAGAGGCACCCACAATAAACATGCTCCAGGTGAGATACCATAACCACTCCAGTTTGAGTTTATCTGAGGTAAATGAATATAATTTCTTTAAATTCTTCCTGTGCACTTTTAATACATAGATAGACCATATACAATAAATCAGAGGTGAAAGAGATCTCAGGATTAAGAATATTGATATATCAAAATCAGGTTTCCCTGCAATAATTTCTTCGAAATCCTTGATCTTTTGGCCTCCGGTCTGAAAATAAAAATAAACGAAATTATAGGTGTGATTTGCAATGAAGGGCAAAAAATGCAGCAGATATTTTGGTTTAAAAATATGCTTCTCCGATATATAATTTTTAATAAAGAAAAAGAGCAAAGGTCCATACATCAACGACAAAGGGCCGGAAGTTCCAATCAGATGTGGAAACTGATATTTATAATCACTCAACATGACATAGTTAACGCCCAACTGATAACAAAGCGTTAAGAAGAGAAAAGCCAGAATATAATCGGTTACTTCTTTATTCTTTTTTGTGAGCGCAAGTATGGCAAAAAAAAATGCCTGTATAAATCCTATGGTTATGATAGTGGTCATCTGTACAAGTGTAACGTTCTAAAAATAGATGAAATAATTCAGAATAGTAATTATAAGATTGTCAATTTTTGATTTGATTACATTGAAAGTAATTATCAACCTTCAGAACCTGTACATAATTCATGAGTATTTCAATGCTTTTATACAAGTTTAACTTCACATTCTATCCTCTCTTTCTTAACTTGCCTTGGTAACAAAACTTAAATAGAAAGAAAATGAAAATCGGAGTTATATTCTCAGGATCCGGAGTATTTGACGGAACAGAGATCCAGGAAGGTGTATTCACTTTGTTGGCCATAAAAAAAGTCGGGGCAGAGGCGGTTTGTTTTGCGCCTGATATCAATCAGCATCATGTGATCAATCACATTACCGGTGAAGAAATGGATGAAACCAGGAATGTATTGGTAGAATCTGCACGAATCGCCCGTGGAGATATTCAGAGTCTCGACAATTTTAATTCCTCACAACTGGACGCCCTCGTTTTACCAGGAGGATTTGGAGCAGCCAAGAACCTGACAGGCTGGGCCTTTTCTGGGCCTGATGGGGACATCAATCAGCAAGTTAAAAATGCCATAATCTCCATGGTTAAATCCAAAAAACCGGTCGCCGGATTGTGTATGGGACCAACTGTGATCGCCAAAGCACTGGAAGATAGCGGTGTTTCTGCCACATTGACTGTTGGATCTACAGAAGCTCCATCTCCTTATGAAATAGACGCCATCAGCCAGGGAATGGAAAAAACCGGGGCGACGGCTGTGATGAAAACCGTTGAAGAAATTTCAGTTGACACTGAAAATAAAATCGTCACCGCGCCATGCTATATGATGGAGGCAGATATACTTCAGATCAGAAACAATGTGCAAAAAGCCATTGATGAATTGGTGAAGCTGGTTTGATTTTATTGAGGATATGGCTGAGGCCAAAGTTATTTGAGAGTATGCGTCAATCTCCTTAGCCTTGGCCTCAAACTTAGCCTTATATTAACAATCCGGAAAGCTTACCGGTATATTGATCACCAGACCACCTTCGCTGGTTTCTTTGTATTTTGAGTTCATATCTTCAGCGGTCTGCCACATGGTCTTAATAACTTCATCCAGCGAAACCCTTGCATGAATTGCCTCGCTTGCCAAAGCAATTTCAGAAGCTGTGATCGCTTTCATGGCGCCCATGGCATGCACGCAGGATTGAACCGGGAACCTGAATAGTTACCATTTAAAAAATTCAAAAGTTTTTTGAAGAGACCCAAAAAAACCGGCTTACTTACGCAAACCGGTTTAATTCAGATTATCTGAATGTATTAACTCATTCGATCTAAAACTTCCATCACTTCTCTTACGTGACCTTCTGAAGTTTTCAATAATGCCATTTCATCATCATTCAGGTCAAGCTCAATGATTTTCTCAATTCCATTTTTCCCAAGGATTACCGGAGTTCCAAGATAGCAGTTGTTTATACCGTACTCACCATCTAATTGCACACAAACCGGGAACACTCGTTTCTGATCCTTTACGATAGATTCAGCCATTTGAGCTGCAGCGGCGCCAGGAGCATACCAGGCTGATGTCCCCATCAATTTCACCAATTCTCCTCCACCTTTTTTTGTTCTTTGAACAATGGCTTCCAGCGAATCCTTATCAATCAATTCCGTTACAGGAATACCTGCTACTGTGGTATATCTTGGAAGCGGAACCATTGTATCTCCATGACCACCCAT
>DAOVVI010000559.1 GCA_030637245.1 Cyclobacteriaceae bacterium | reverse complement strand
TAATTCTGAAGATCCGCTTTTTTTAATTCGTTTTGCTCTATTGACATATCCATTTTATATAAGAGACCAGGATAAAATTTTTTCGAAGATATGAGAATTTGTCGATTCTATTTAGGCGACCTCCTTAATAAAAAGGTTCTGTTGTGAAATAAATGGGTTCTGGGTACAGGGAGCTTGGTTGCTCCAGTCCTTTCCTGGTTACCTCATGACAAACCACTGATTACTCCCTCATCTGAAATGTCAATGTTTTCTGCGGCAGGAGTTCCTGGTAATCCAGGCATGCGTAAAATATTTCCGGCAATAGGAATAAGAAATCCCGCTCCTGCAGCAATTTCAATTTCACGTATATTTATATCAAAGTTTTCCGGTCTGCCCAAAAGTTTTTCATCGTCAGACAAGGATTTCTGTGTTTTGGCAATGCAAACAGGAAGATTACCAAATCCCAGTCGTTCAAATTTTGATAGTTGTCTTTTTGCCTTATTGGATAGAATTACATGCTGAGCGCCATATACGGTTCGACAGACCTTTTCAATTTTTGATCTCACGTTGTCTTCCATATTATAGGTAGGTTTAAAAACTGAATTACATTTAGCTGCTTCTGCTACAACTTTTTTTGCAAGCTCGATCACTCCCTCACCTCCTTTTTCAAATCCATAGGACACCGCAATAGAAGTGCCTTTATCTTTGCAGGAATTGCGCAAGGCTTCGGATTCTGCCTCCGTGTCATTTTTAAAATGATTTAAACAAACCACTATAGGTAAGCCAAAGCTTTGAATGGTATCAACATGTTTTCTTAAGTTACTAAGGCCTTTTTTCAATGCATCCACATCTTCTTCACCTAGCTCATTTAGTGGTTTGCCGCCATGATATTTCAACGCTCTGATGGTAGCTACGAGAACAACCGCTTTTGGAGATATACCGGCATGTCTGCATTTTATATTAAAAAATTTCTCAGCGCCAAGATCCGCTCCAAATCCAGCTTCTGTCACTACATAGTCTGCATGTGACATCCCCATTTTTGTAGCGATGATTGAATTGGTCCCCTGGGCAATATTGGCAAATGGTCCACCATGAAGAATAGCAGGATTCCCTTCCAATGTCTGCACCAAATTGGGTTTTATAGCATCTTTTAACAAACCTGCCATGGCTCCATGAGCGTTCAGATCTTTCGCATAGACCGGTTTATTATCGAAAGTATCACCAATATATATGTTCCCAAGCTTTTCCTTTAAGTCCTTGAGGTCATTACTAAGACAAAGAATGGTCATAACTTCCGAGGCAGCGGTGATATTAAATCCAGTCTCATGGGGTATGCCTCCTGTTTTTCCACCAAGCGCTACCACCATTTGCCTGAGCGACCGGTCGTTCATATCCATGGCCCGCTTCCATAATACGGTCCTTGGATCGATTCTCAGATTCCTGGTTTTGCTCTGAATATTATTATCTATCAGTGCTGACAAAAGATTATTCGACTTTTCGATAGCAGAAAAATCTCCTGTGAAATGCAGGTTGATATCTTCCATGGGAATCACTTGCGACCATCCACCCCCTGCAGCTCCGCCCTTTATGCCAAATACGGGTCCCAGTGAAGGCTCACGCAATACAGCGATTGATTTTTTTCCAATCTTATTCAAACCATCATTTAAACCAATTGATACTGTTGTTTTCCCTTCTCCGGCAGGCGTAGGTGTAATAGCCGTTACTAAAATGAGGTTTGATTTGTCGGTTTTTTGCTCATCATTATTTGAGAGTGGAATTTTTGCCTTGTATTTCCCATAAAACTCTAACACTTCTTCTGAAATACCAATGATTGAGGCGACTTCCCGGATATGTTTTGGAGATACACTTTGAGCTATTTCAATATCTATCATAATAAGAAATTATTAACTTGAGTAAATTATATTTACCTTATCTCTTAAATCTAATACAATATTGATACAGTTCCAGTTCCATCCATTTACC
>DAOVVI010000196.1 GCA_030637245.1 Cyclobacteriaceae bacterium | reverse complement strand
ATTGAGGATAAAACTTTTGCCATTAATTTTTATAGAAATTGCTTGAATGAAACATTGGAAAGGATGCGAGAAACCGCGACCAATCTGACTTCATCAAAAACTGTACTTGATCAAAAAAGCATAAGACTTGATCAGATGGATGCAGACCTGTCTGACGCAAAAATAATCCAGGACTATTTTATAAGTCAGGATCAACTCACCTCAGTGTGCTTTAAAAAATATGGGATAAAACAAACATACATTTATAAACCTTTCCTGAAAGTAGGCGGTGATTTTTTAAATCTCAAAAGTTTTTCCGACGATAAAATAGGATTTATTATCGCTGATGTGATGGGACATGGCATCTCGGCTTCATTAGCTACCGGAGTATTAAGAAGTGGTTTTACGATCTTTTCAAAAGAATTCGGTGAAGATCCGGTGGAGTTAATGAATCACCTCAATGGGCATATCTATGAAATTTTTACTTCTTTATTTGCTACCGGTTACTACGCATTGTTAGACATGAATTCTTCCAGCGTGAAGTTAAGTAAAGGTGGGCATATGCATCCGTTAGTTTGGAAATTCAATTTAAACAAATTACTTCCGATCGATCTTCCCGGACCCGGATTGGGCATTATTCCCAAAGCACAATTTCATGAATTAACGATTGATGTAGATAAAGGTGATAAAATGTTGTTTTTTACGGATGGCATTATTGAACAACGCAACTTTGAAGGAGAAATGTTTTCACATGAAAGATTAGAAGAATTGTTTATTAAATTTTGTACAAATAAGGATGGAAATATTGTTCAATCTATCTATTCGGAATTCAACACGTTCTGCCACAACAACGAATTGCAGGATGATGTTACCCTATTCCTTCTGGAGTTTTAACCATTTTTTAAATCTATTAGAATCCATTCTTTCATGTGTTTATATTTTACAAAACTTGCTTATTTGCAAGAACATTTAATCATTCCTTTGTGCCCGCCTGCCGGCGAGGCAGGTGTCCTAAAATTACTCCGGCCATGCCGGTTTCATCTAATATCTCTTAAAAAATTTATACTCGATCAATATTCCACATATATTTGCATCCTGTAAAAAAAAAGACAGAAACAGGTGTCCAAAAAAGAGAAAAATCCCAATAATATAAATATACGAAACAAGAAAGCAGCCTTCGAATATCATTTTATTGATAAGTATGTTGCTGGGATTGTTCTGCAGGGATCAGAAATAAAATCAATTCGTGAAGGGAAAGTGAATCTGCAGGCGTCATACTGTGTAATTCACAACCGGGAAGCTTTTGTAAAAGAATTGCACATTTCTCCTTATAAGTACGCCTCGTATAATAACCATGAGCCAAAAAGAGAGCGAAAAATATTATTGAGCAAGCGTGAAATAAAAAAGCTTGCCGCTAAAAGCCAGGAACAAGGATTGACTATTGTCCCTGTTCGATTGTTTGTGACAAACCGAGGATTGGCTAAATTGGAAATTGCGCTTGCAAAAGGCAAAAAAATCCATGACAAGCGACATGATATAAAAGAAAAAGAACTAAAAAGGGAAATTGCCAGGTTAAAAACATAGATGGAAAGTCAGGCTAAAGGTATTTGCAGGTTGGGAATAGTTCCCGTTCGTGCCGATTTAAACGATCGGGCAGAGTTGATTTCTCAACTATTATTTGGGGATCATTATAGTATAGTCGAACTTTCCAAAGATAGAAAATGGGCTAAGATCAGTATTGAATTTGATCAGTATTCCGGATGGATTGACATCAAACAACATACGGAAATATCTGAGGACTATTTTAATCACCTGAACAACACAGAATTTAAAATTTCAACAGATATTAACTCAACAATTCTTTATAAAAAAAGACTTCTTCAAATTGTGATCGGAAGTATATTACCTATCTCAAGTTCTGAGCTTTTTAAGGTAAATGAGCATTTTGCCTTCAACGGAGATTCCAAGAATATCGGCGAAAAACAAGGTTTTGATTTCCTGAAACAGATGATTAAAAACTATGAAAATGCGCCTTACCTGTGGGGAGGCAAAACACCATTCGGAATAGATTGCTCTGGATTAACTCAACAGATTTTCAAATTATGCGGTTATAGATTAAAAAGAGATACAAGCCAACAGTTTCAACAGGGGGCTTCCATTGCGTCCCTTGCAGAAGCGCTTCCCGGTGATCTGGCATTTTTCAAAAATGAAAAAGACAGCATTTCCCATGTGGGAATTTTAATGGAAGATAAGAATTTTATCCATGCTTCCGGATATGTGAGGAACGACAAAATAGATGAAAATGGAATTTTTAATGAGGAATTATCAACATATACCCATATTTTAGCGGGAATTAAGCGAATACTGAAAACATGACAATTAAGGCGCTTGTACTAAATTTGGATTATACACCTATCACAGTCTGTACGGTACAGCGTGCATTTTTACTTGTCTATCTTAGAAAAGCAGATTTGATTGAAGCCAATAATGTTTATTCATTCCATACAGTAAGCGATACTTTTTCCATGCCGTCTGTGATAAAACTCAACAGATATGTAAATATGCCATACAAAGGAGTCGTACTGAACAGGGATAATATTTTCAAAAGAGATGGATTTAAATGTCAGTATTGCGGCAGAGAAAGAGAATTGACATTAGACCATTTGATACCTAAAGCAAAAGGTGGCAAAACGTCATGGAATAATCTTGTTACCGCTTGTAAAAAATGCAATTCCAAAAAAGGAAATTACTCACCGGAAGAAGCGGGATTGCGGTTGTCACTTTTGCCCTATCGGCCATCATACATTATGTACCTGAAAAAACTGTACGAAAATAGCTATGATGAGTGGAAACCCTATCTAAATCAAAAAGAGTCCAGGGTAGCTTAGTTTGTTCAAATATAAAATATCGGGTATTTGAATGTTAATAGTTTTAATCCCACTTGTTATATTTCCCTCTTTAGTAAACAGTTAGCTTGTATAATATAATAATATATACTTTAACAGACCTTTATAAATTAGGATCAATCAGTATTTCTGGGGGCAGAATATATTGATTTTTTGCTTTATAGCTGGCTTTGTCCTTTTTCTTTGCTTGTCCAAAGAAAAAGAACGAAAAAGAAAAGACACCAAAATCAAAGATCAGGACTCGCTCATGCCGCACAAATCCGCCCTTCATAAAATGTTCTGTAAAAGGATATTTGAAAGTATACGACTAATTTAACGAACATTTTAAAATGCCGTCCAGCTCACAACCCGTCCTGATCCACACTGATTTTGGAAATACCCACCCGCGCTATTAACGATATCTTAACAGTAGTTTTTATAATCCTCCAGATTTTAGGATTGATCCTATAAATAACCACCGCATATACATAACCTGACACTAATTGTCTTTCAGTCTTTTATGCAATTGTGAAAAAACATAGAACATCTCAACAGCCACCTTCTTGCAACTTTCTGCATAAATCTGGTCTTCCAATCCTGAACCCTCGTAACCCACCGGATCATCATAATTTAAAAGTAATCTATTGTAGGTTCCCTTAATATTTTGTGTGTTTATGTCCGCATTTTTCCCCACAAACACTGCCATAAAATTATTATCCGGATTTTTCACATGCTCTGTTTTTTTCGGAAATGCTACGATTGGTTTTTGGTTATATGAATACTTGACCCTATACACATCTATCCCGTCAATGTCAGTTTTATACACAATAAAACCTGCTTTTTCCAGAGTCACAATTGTATTTACAGATATTTCATTTGGTTTTATTCCACCGGAAAATGATTCAAGATTTGGAAAGCCAAAATAAAATGCTGCCACTTTGGACCATACCTGGGCCATCTGGCCCACTGACGACTGATTGGTACTAATGAAGATCAATTGCCAGGGTGCATTTTTTTCTTCCTGATCTTCCAGAAAATAAATGATTTCATTCAAAATATATCGACGATCCTCCGGAATTTTTCTGAATTCTTTTGGAAAATTCTTCACATATTCATTCAATATAGGATATAGTTTATTAAAACTTGTCTCCTTACTATCTGAACAAATCGTTAAAAAAAGCAAAGAGATACTTAAACTAAATTTTATTAATACCATAATGATTCTTGTTATTTCATTCGTTCACGCCACTTACTCCTCATTATTGGATTTTCTGGTAATTTGGCTCTTTCAAACTTATCAACAAATTTGCAACTCACAATAGCCGCTATCATAGATTCTGTAATATCACTGTTTTCGTTGTAGATATTATCCGGCATATTGGATATAAAACCGGCGTCAAAATTACCCTTGCAAAAATCACTGTCATTCATAACTAAACTTCCAAATTCCAGTGTATTCCTCACGCCTTCAATTTCATATTCATCAATTGCCCGTCTCATCCGCGCAATCGCCTCACTTCGATTAGCTCCATACGATACCAATTTCGCTATTAATGGATCATATTCCACCGGAATTTCCATCCCCTCTTCATACCCATCATCTACCCGAACACCAATTCCTTTTGGCAACCTATACTTCTTCAAAACTCCGATGTCAGGCAAAAAAGAATTTTGAGGATCTTCGGCATATACTCTCAATTCAATAGCATGTCCGTTTATTTTCAAATCCGATTGAGAAAATGAAAGTGGTTTCCCCTCTGCAATCCAAATCTGCTGTTTCACCAGATCCAGTCCCGTAATAAATTCAGTAACAGGATGCTCAACCTGGAGCCTGGTGTTCATTTCTAAAAAGAAATAATTTTTGCTTTCATCCAATATAAACTCAATCGTACCGGCATTAAAATAATTGCATGCTTTTACCAATAGAATAGCAGCCTTTCCCATTTCTTTCCTTATATCATCATCTAACACAGAAGAAGGAGCTTCTTCAATGACTTTTTGGTGACGCCGTTGAATAGAACATTCCCGTTCGAACAAATGCACGGCATTTCCATGTTGGTCTGCTAAAATCTGAATTTCGATATGTCTCGGCCTTTTGATAAGCTTTTCAACAAAAACGCTCCCATCTCCAAAAGCCTCTTTTGCCTCGCGAATTGATTGACCAATTTGTTCCTGCAATTGATCTGACGAATGTACTATGCGCATTCCTTTACCGCCTCCACCTGCTCTTGCCTTTATCAAGACCGGAAAACCTATACTATT
>DAOVVI010000221.1 GCA_030637245.1 Cyclobacteriaceae bacterium | reverse complement strand
TTTCAGGAGAGTTGTGGATAGCCTTTAATACCTTGCTTATTCGCTCATCCTGAATAGCTGCTAAAAATCCCTTCTCAGTAATTTTCCTCTGAATAAATGCCCTTAATGTATAAATAAACAATACGTCTCCTAATTTATTGACAATGACATTACTCCCAGATTTTTCATTTCCCGCTTCCTGAATCACAAGATTAGTAATGCTTTCCAACCACAATAATTCTTTCTTTTCCGAATCAGTTATATGAATTATTTCAGGCAACTCATTCACAAACGGATGGTCCATACTTTTATCAAATTCAAAATGACCGCATACTAAAGTTGTAGAAATATAATCTCCCTCAAACAGTGATTTTCCATTTATTATGGAATGCACTACTTCTTGTCCGTTTTTTCTTTCACTCGATTCATTGTCGGCTAACCAATGACTTGTTCCCAAAGGAAAAACAACAATATCCCCTGCAAACAATTGAATGGTTCTGTCTTTTGTTTTCAGCACACACTGACCTCGCGTGACAATATGAAATTGTGCAAAAGGACCTTTTGGAATATCCATGCCCCAGGGAGAAGAAAAATCGGATTTAAAATAAATAGCGCTCGATAATTTTACTTTTTTGAGAATATCACTTAATACATCCATAATTTGTATATCTGTACGTTTGAGCAAATATAATGTATTTTTTAACATTGATATTATATTTATATAAAATATATTTGCCTCATTAATAATTTAAAAACCATAAAAATGAAAAAAGCAAAATTAATGTTTGCGGCATTTATCGTCACAGCTAGTATGAGCAGTATTTCTGCACAGCACGTATTTACAAACACTGACAAAATAGCCAATAATGGTTATGATGTAGTTAATTATTTTACTACCAACTTAGCAGCAAGGGGAAGTATAGATTTTTCAACTACAATCACCGGGGCAACCTATTACTTTGTTAGCGCTGAAAACCTTAATCTATTTAAGGAGTCCCCTAATAAATACCTTCCTCAATACGACGGGTATTGTTCATTTGCAGTAGCCAAAATGAACAAAAAAGTACCGGTTAATCCGGAAACATTTAGAATTGATGACGGGAAGTTGTATTTGTTCTACAATGATTTTTGGGAAGGAAAGCCATTCAATACCATTGTTCCCTGGTTAAATAATGAAGCTGATATGGAAAAAATAGCAGCAGTGAATTGGAAAACTTTAAAAAACAATAATTAAAAAAATCTTGCGAGCTGAAAGTGGGATTATTGTTCCCACAATCGTAACCAGGAGGTAAAAGTGCTTTTTCTCATGGATATTGAGCCTATTTACCCAATAGCACTATATCATATGATGAATTGACAATGACTTTTCCTCCTGTTACTTTCACAGATTTACCGGAATAATAGTCTTTCAATTCCATGCCATTTTCAAACAATCCACTTACATCAATGGATTTTTCCCCTTTCTCCAAATCAAGCCCTACCAGGACCTGATCTTTATAATCTTCTTTTTGATACGTTCTTTTAAACAGATATGGAGATTCAGAGATTATCTGATGTTTTCCCGCTCCGACAGCAGGGTGAGCTGCCCTGAACTGTCCTAATTTTTGCCAATGGGCCAGCACCTCATTTACATTATATCCCCCGCGTGAAGCATCACTTTCCAATTCATTCCAGTTCATAAAAGATCTGAGTGTAGCGTCACCTTCTGTACCCTCAATAACAAGTGAGCGGCTCGATTCATCTCCATAATAAACCTGCGCGGCTCCCGGACACAATAATAGTTTCGTGCCGGCTTCAATGGGTTTCTCTCTCAATTTATCCCAGGGAGTGCCATCATCATGAGAACTCAAATAATTTACAACTGATTTTCCGGAGAGGCTGCTGAATAAAATCGTATCGTATTTTGAAAAAATAACTTCATAGTCTCTATTGGCATCTGATTTAAATTCAAAGTTGATCATGCTCTTGAATCCGTTATTAAAAAAATCAACATTGAGGTCTCCATAATTATAGTCCCTTCCCGAAGAAATACCATATCCGTAAACTTCCCCAAACATGAAAAAATCATTGTCATCTAAAACCTTGTCAGGATGTGTGTTTTTCCATTGGTTAAATGCATACACTGCCTCTTTATACAATTCAGCCCAAACCGACGCCTCCGTATGTTTTGCCGTATCAACTCTGAACCCATCAACACCATATTTCTTAATGTAGTCTGTGATCCATTTTATAATGTAAAATCGTGGCGCTCTCGGATAGCCGGTTCTTTCAAAAAACTCATCCAATTCTTGCAACTCCTTGTCTAACCTGCCTTCCGCTGCCCATTTATCTTTTAAAAATTGCGGCAATTCCACAGGATCATCACTTTCAGTTTTAATATCAGGCAGATTTTTAACCAGTGTACATTCTACAGTTGTTTGGTAGTCTTGATAGGAACATTGCGGCCCGGTCCTAACCCATTCATCTGGCCATACAGGATCTTTTCCGGTAACAGGCCCGGTATGATTGATCACGACATCCAATACAATCCGGATTCCATTTTGATGGGCAGTCTCTACCAGGTTTGCCAGATCGGTTGCTGTACTGAAATTAGGATCAAGAGCCGTCCAGTCCTTCGCCCAATATCCATGGTATCCATACGTACTTCCCGAACCTTCGTCAACAATTCCATGGATTTGCTCTACTATGGGAGTAAACCAAATTGCCGTAATCCCAAGATCTGTAAAATATCCTTCTTCAATTTTTTTAGTAATCCCCTGAATATCCCCTCCTTCAAATCCTCTCAAAACAGCCGTGTTTTCATTTCGATCGAAGTTGACATCATTGCCTGGATTTCCATTGTAAAAACGATCTGTCAGCAGGAAATAGATATTTGCATTTTCCCATAAAAATGGATTTGGAATAGGTTCTGTATCAGTTACCGAGCTCTTGTCGGTGAGATCACATCCGTAAAAAGATAATAGCATAATAAAAAGAATTATGAACTTTTTCATATGTGGAAATTGAATATTTTAAGTTTTATATTGAACATGATATACTAATCAAATCCAGTATTTTATCTGCTAGTACTCCATGGCAATACTTTATCTCCTCCTCACTTCAACACACCGAGTTCTTTTCCTACTTCTTTAAATGCTTCAATGGCTTTGTCCAAATGTGCTTTATTATGTGCCGCTGAGACCTGTACCCTGATTCTGGCTTTTCCTTTCGGTACTACCGGATAATAAAAGCCAATAACATATATCCCTTTATCCAGCAGTTTTTCTGCAAATTGCTGAGAAAGCTGCGCTTCGTAAAGCATGATCGGAACGATGGGATGTTCACCGGGTTTGATGTCAAATCCTGCTGCAGTCATCTTTTCTCTGAAGTATCGGGTATTTTCTTCCAGCTTGTCCCTCAATTCAGTAGTAGAACTTAATAGTTCCAATACCGCGATGGATGCCCCGGTAATCGCAGGAGCCAGGGTATTGGAAAATAAATATGGCCTTGACCTTTGGCGCAACAATGCTATGATCTCCTTTTTCCCGCTTGTGAATCCTCCGGAAGCTCCTCCCAGGGCTTTTCCCAATGTACCTGTGATGATATCGACCCTGTCCATCACACCCCGATACTCGATAGCTCCCCTGCCTGTTGTGCCAATAAATCCGGTAGCATGGCACTCGTCCGTCATGACAAGCGCCTTGTATTGATCTGCCAGGTCACAAATTTTATCCAATTGAGCAATGGTGCCATCCATGGAAAAAACACCATCTGTAACGATGATCCTGTGTTTCAACCCGGAAGCATTCTTTAATTTTTCTTCCAGATCTGCCATATCATTGTTTTTATAGCGGAACCGTTGTGCCTTGCATAGCCGCACCCCATCAATGATGGAAGCATGATTTAATTCATCGGAAATGATCGCACTATCCGATCCCAGCAATGGTTCAAAAACTCCACCATTTGCATCAAATGCCGCTGCATAGAGAATGGTATCTTCGGTATGGAGAAATTCAGATATTTTCTTCTCAAGTTTAAGATGAATGTCTTGTGTACCGCAAATAAATCGCACTGAGGACATCCCATATCCATGACTGTCAATCGCCGCTTTTGCCGCTTCAATTACTTTGGGATGAGAGGAAAGCCCCAGGTAGTTGTTGGCGCAAAAATTAATCACCTTTTTCCCGTCTTCGGTTTCAATATCCGCTCCCTGGGGAGTTGTGATTATTCTTTCTTTTTTAAACAAGCCCGCTTGTTTAATACTCTCAAGTTCCTTTCGTAGTTCTGGCTGTAATGTATCATACATAATTTTTCATTTTTTCTTCTGAATAGAGATATTTTAATATACACCCCGTTAGCAAAAACATCTTTTATAAAATCAAAATAACGGAATAATTAGTTTTGTTTTATAGTAAAATAGCCAATTATAATTTTATCCTCACATTGTGAATTTATTTAAAATTATGAGTTTTCATTAAATATATTTAAATAAACTAAGGAAAAATTAGCTATTATTCATAATTTCAAAAAAATATTTGAATTTACAGATCCTCAAAATTGTAAAACATTTAGTACTTATTATTAGTCTTACTAGAAAGAAAGCTTGAATATGGAACGGATATTAGTCACCGGTGCATTAGGTCAGTTAGGTACGGAATTGGTAAGCGAATTACAAAAAAAATATGGTACTGAACAGGTATTTGCTACTGATATTCACCCGCCAATGAATACTAAATTTGATGGAAAATTTACAATTCTTGACGTTCAGAATAAAAAGTCAGTTAATAGGATAATCAATCATAATAAAATAACCCAAATATATCATCTGGCGGCCATACTTT
>DAOVVI010000073.1 GCA_030637245.1 Cyclobacteriaceae bacterium | reverse complement strand
GAGGGGCCATTGCGTATTGAAGCGGGATCTGCTTCTTATGATATTGACGGAGATGGAGATGAAGATATTGTGTTTGGAGGGGAGAGCAGGAACAATGAAGTATGGTGGTGGGAAAATCCCTATCCAAAATTTGATCCCCAAACTCCATGGAAGCGATACACAATTAAGAAAACTGGTAAAAACAAACATCATGATCAGCTCTTTGGGGATTTTGACGGAGATGGACAGCAGGAATTAGTTTTCTGGAACCAGGGAGGCGCTGCACTCATGCTGGCTGAAATTCCGGACGACCCGAAAAAGGTTGAAGAATGGCCGTTGCAAACAATTTATCAATACTCAAATGATAGCGAGATGGAACCATTGGTGGGACTTAATGGCTATCCAGGATGGCAATCTGTAAATGAGCACGAAGGTTTGGCTAAAATAGATATGGATGGCGATGGTGTTGAAGACATTGTCGGTGGTGGCCGATGGTTTAAATATCAAGATGGGAAATTTATCGAAAACATTATTGATGCAAGCTATACTTTTAGCCGAAGCGTCACAGGACAATTTATTGAAGGCGGCCGTCCTGAAGTCTTATTAGTAGTAGGAGATGGAAAAGGTCCATTAAACCTGTATGAATGGCATGAACGGAAAGGTGGTAAGAAAGGGACAGGTACCTGGAAGAAAACACAGTTATTAGAAGAGATCGATAACGGACACACGATTGATGCTCTTGATTTTAATGGAGATGGAATGCTGGATGTTTTCAGTGCTGAAATGCGATTTGGAGAAGGCAATCCCGATGCAAAAGTACGTATTCTCCTGGGTGACGGAAAAGGTTATTTCAAAGAGATGGTGGTAGTGGAAGGGTATGGCGTACACGAAGGCAGGATTGCCGATCTGGACGGAGACGGTGACTATGATATATTAGGCAAACCATATACATGGAAAGCCCCTTTGCTGAATATCTGGATTAACGAAGGACCGCGTTCATCTCAAAATGAGTAAGAATGGTCTGTACATATTAATTCTAATCATTTTTTGTTCCTGTGGATTTGAGCATAAAGTAGGTAATAAAAGTACATCTATCTTTATTGATTTATGGTATGGGGACAACCAGGAATTCGGTAATGTGGGCCTCCCCCAACGATGGATAAATATTCTAGGCAATGTAAAATCTGATAGTGAAATCGCATCGCTTACCTATAGTCTAAATGGGGAATCCCCTAAACTGTTGAGGTTGGGATCAGATTTACACCGCCTGGCCCAATCCGGTGACTTTAATATTGACATTGATATAAAATTACTTCGAGAAGGAGAGAATGATTTGATCATCACTGCCCGGGATTCAGCAAACCGCAAGGCTGTAAAAGACGTGAAAATCCATTTTAATAGTTCAAAAAAATGGCCCTTACCTTACTCCATTGATTGGTCGAAAGTAAAGCAAATACAAGATGTCGTACAAGTGGTTGATGGTAACTGGAAAATCACTGAAAAAGGGTTGCACAATATTGATACGTATTATGACAGAGTTGTTGCTTTTGGAGACAGTACCTGGCGGGACTATGAGGTTTGGACAACTGTAACTTTTCATGCTTTTACAGCCCCGGCAAAAGGCCCCCCAACCTACAATGTCTCACATGCCGCAATTGCCAGTCGCTGGCCCGGACATGACACCGATGAGTTTCAGCCCCATAGAAAATGGTATCCTTTGGGAGCAACTTCAGAATTTAGACTCACTGCCGGTCTTGACAGCTGCCGATGGAGAATTTTCGATGGCCCCAAACCAAATGCTGCCAGATTTCATGTTGAGCAAACCTACGATAAGTATAGAAAAATCAAACTCAACAAAAAATATGGGATGAAACACAGAGTAGAGACGGTAGATATAAATACTACCAAATATAGTGTGAAACTATGGCCCGCTGATGAAGAAGAACCCGAACAGTGGGATTTTATAGGGACAGAAAAAGATGAGAATATCCGTGCGGGCAGCGTATTGATTATTGCTCACAATACGAATGTTACATTTGGGAATGTCCATGTTCTACCCATTCAAAATGACTAATTGTGAATGGGTCATATTGCTCTGACAAAATCACTAAAAATTAAATTAAAAATCATTCAGGGGGAATTTGCAAAATTATATGTTATCCTTCATGACCTGAGGATTTTTAGTAAGTCATGGAAATTTACAGCGCCAAATTCGGGAAAACAGGCTTTAAATCAGTAGTGTCTTCCATGGCAGCCTGGAGGTCTAGTAATTCATTAAACAGCGTTTGCTTCAATTCTCCATATTCAGCCTTTTCACTTAAATCATTCATTTCCAATGGATCATTTTGAATATCAAACAGCAGGGTAACTTCTGCCTTTGGATAAGCGATGAGCTTATATCCGTCTTTCCTTATCATCCGTTGTGCATTTGTGTAGCATCCGTATATGGCGTCATAATTTCCTTTATCAGCCAGGCCTTTTGCAAGTTCAATTAAACTGTTAAACTCAACATAATTTGGTTTTTCAACTCCTGCCAATTCAAGTGCCGACGCCATCACATCCTGCAGATAAACATCTGCATTAGATCGTTGATTTTTGGGAATGTCAGGCCCGATAACGATCATTGGCGGCCTTATACTATGGTCATACATGCTTTGTTTACCCATTAAGCCATGACTGCCACATGCAAGACCATGATCGGCTGTAAAAAATATATAGGTGTTGTCTTTTTTACCTGATTTTTCCAAAGCCGCTAGAATTCGCTTAATTTGAGTATCCATATGCGTTATAATGGCATAATATTCCTGGCGATTTACTTTCACAGCATATTCGGTTCTTGGAAATGGAGCCAATCGCTCATCTCTCAGGTTTCTGCCATAACCTATTTTTCCATTGTAGGTATATTCCTTCAAGAAATTTTCAGGAATAGATATATCTTCGATAGGATACATGTCAACAAATTGTTTGGGAGATTGCCGGGGATCATGAGGAGCATTGAAAGCCAGATACATAAAAAATGGTTTTTCTTTATTAGATGCATCCTCAAGAAATATTTCTGCATCGTCAGCCAACACTTCGCTCCAATGTTTTCCACCTTTCCAAAATCCTCCAAAGGTCGTATCATAAGGAGACCAGACATCTTGCTGTCCTTCAATAGGTCTGTTGTATCCTTCTGGTGTAGCTTTTGGCATTCCAGGTCGAATATGTCTTACATGATTAAATATACTATCCGGTGAAATCTTCACATGCCATTTGCCACTAAAATAGGTCTCATATCCAGCGTCTTCCATCATCTGGCTCCAGAATTGTTTTTCCCGTGCAAGCTCTTTCAGCTTTTTCTCGTTTCTCTGGGCTCGCCATACAAAGCGTCCGGTGTTCAACATTGTTCTGGATGCAACGCAAACTGCACCGTGCCAGGCCCCCATATTATATGCATGCGAAAAAGTGACGCCTTCGTGGGTGAGCTTATCTAGAGTAGGGGTAATTATTTCATTATTTCCATGGGCGTGGATGGTATTGTAAGCCTGATCATCTGCAAAAATGAAAAGGATGTTGGGTTTTGGTTTTTTGACTGGCTTTTCAATACAGCCTGAAAAAAACACTGAAAAGCAAATTACTGTCAGAGCAGTAATGCATGCAAATTTAATAGTACTCATTTTTCCGGATTATTTTATTTAAAAACAATAGGCCAGAACTTTTCATATTCATGGAATGATCCTTCAACGGGTGCCCAACTCCATGATAATCGTTTGCCGGTATCGTAATCCATTCGGTAAAAGTTTCCTTTCCATTCTGTCCCTGGCTTTGGCGGGACATTTTTAAGCCCTTTGAAAAGTGCATATGGAAAGAACATCTCAGCAGTCCATCCACTTATTTTCGCTCCGGGTTCTGCTTTTCCGTTTAAAACATGAACGGCTCTTTTTATTTTTCTATCTCCTTCATAATGCCATGGAGCCCATCCCATAAAATCACCGTCATTGTTAGGGATCAATAGCACCAATTCGGTATTCAATGGATTTATTTCGTATTCGAAATAAAGCGGATCAGATGGATCAGTATGTAAGAAAACCTCAAAAACGTCACTCTCCCAGATATCATCCTGATCTTTTACATACTCCGTAGAGATTAATTTATCTTCGCAAAAAGCTAAGACATAAATACCGGATCCGGAATAGAGTATTTTAAATTTAGTTTCATATTTATCTTCAGCCTCATCACGCAAAGCCATTTGTGCCCATTCCGCCAGATTCCATTGTGGATTATCGCCCTTTCCATTCAGATCAAAATCATTACAATGTTTTACTATTAAATTTTCTTTTTCGGAATTCATATTATCAATTTGAATGTTTTTGGAATAGAATAAACTTACCAGGCCAAAAAGTAGATTAAATGTATTCATAATGTTTCAATATAAATGAATTAAATAATTTATGGAAATTATAAACATTTTTTGAAAATCCAATGACTTGTCAGAAAGCTAAAAAAATACAGGCATTATTCTTTTACATCCGGTTGTATCCACAAATGACTGTACCAATACCAATCTTTCCCCTTTGCTGAAGGAGCAGTGATCGTGTAAAGAGTTCTTCTCCCTTTAAGCTCGTTTTTTGCCTGAATAGTTATGGAATTCCCAATGCGCGTAGTTTCACATTCTCCAGTAGTGAAGCAATTATACCTTGATAAATCGGCCGCGGTAGAGTCAAATGTGACCGTAATTTTTGGAGGATTGTAATACCCTAAAAGGAATGATTCTGGTTTTTCACTTTTTGTTCTTAAAGCTTTCATATTGGCTTTTTCTCTAAATCCCTCCATTTGCACATACGGACCTGCCATAGGAAATCTTGGATTCGAATAATTATCATGAAAATACATAACTCCCGAGTTTTGAGCTGCCGCAGCCTTGAAACCTAAATCTTTCAAAATGGCTTTCATTTCCAGGTCAAATTCACCATACGGATAAGCGAATAAATCCGGATAAAATCCAAGGCGGCTTTTTATTTCTTCCTGGCATTTTTGTATATCTTTTTTAAAGAAACCAATTCTTTGTTCTCTGGGTTTATTCAAAAAATACGCATGACTATGACTATGATTCCCAATTTCAATTCCTTGCTCATAAACTTCCTTAAGCTCGCTCCAATCCATATATGAACCTCCGCCAACACTTTCCGAATTGATAAAGAGCGTAGCTTTAAATCCAAATTTGTTCAATAAAGGCATGGCATTGGATATGAAAGTTTTATATCCATCGTCAATGGTAATACAAGCAACTTTATCAGAATATTCGATTTCTGAATTATTGATATAATCAACAGCTTCACCAAAGGTTAACACCTTAAAATTGTTGCTTTTCAGGTAGGATAGGTGCAGCTTAAAATTATCAAGACTAATATTGGTAGTTGGATATGTGCTGTTGCCAAAGCGATGATAAACGAATACTACTACTTCTTTCTTTTTATGATTTTCCTGATCAATTTGATCTGTATCTCCATGATATTGCTCCATTTTTAAAGAACAACAGGCAAGAGTGAACAGGATATAAATCAAATAAAATCTAATGAAATAGGATTGCTTCAAAATAGTGCGCTTTTATCCTCTGGATAAATATAAAAATCAGAATCTAATTGATAGCTATCATATTGGATAAGTTCATTGGCAACAATTACATTTCTAAGCATAATGACATACTGATCTCTTCTTTCAGAATACATTCTAAGGTACCAGATTAATTCAAACACATTATTATCCTTTAAAATGCAATCTCTGAATTCGGCATATGTTTCTGATTTGGCGAGCAAAATATGATAATCTTTTACGGATCCCAGTAAGTTTTTATACTTCCTTAAATAAATTGGATCACCATCCCGAAATTGATTGGCGATAATCCGATCTTCATCAGGATTGAATGACCAAATTCCAAAGACATTGTTTGCTTCCTTAAAAAAACGGGAAGTTCCCCAACCACTTTCCAGCGCTGCCTGAGCAAGAACTACACTTGTTGGAGGTGGCGTCATTCTATTTAGTAATTCATTAATATTTCTTGTTCTATAAGTCTTAAAAGCTGTATTCATGAACAAGCTGTCCTCAGGAGTCCATTCTAAAGAATAACGGGATTTATTTTGAAGGATTTTTACATTTTCCTTTTCTGAAGCTAACTGATGTTGATAAACCAGGATAGTTGGGAGCATAACATCTATAAACCGAATTTTGCGCTTATCAATGCTGAGTTGATTTAATAACTGAACATCACTATACAAAACGGGAACAACAAGGCTATCCTTTACGGATCTAATGTCCTTTTCTCTTTCTACAGTCACATAGTCAATGACAAGAATGGTTTTATCTAATTTTTTACTTAGAATAATGATCACAGCAACAATCGCCAAGATGCTGGCTATGATCCAAAATCGACCGCTGCGTAAATAGTTTTTGAGCATGAATAACCTTAAAATAAACACTTGAATATAACAAGATTTGTTAGGAAGAAAAATCAGTTTGAATAAATTAGTTCTAAAAAATATAGATAAAATGCCAAATCAATATGAAACGATCAAAAGGCGATTAGTCTCAATGTATTTCCATCATGAGTTGAAAATAAACCGATCACAATTGGGATATAAATTGGCGCTTGTTGATTGAAGTTGCGGGCATCCAACTGAGAGTTTGACAATAAAAAACCATGACAAAATATTGCCATGGCTTTTGATCTATTTTGAGTTATTTACTTACTCCACTACCCAGGATTCTTTTCCTTTAAGCAATTCCGTAATATTCCCGGCGCCTTTTATTTCAATTTCATGATCTATCTGTGCCTGTACGCTATCATCGTAAGATGGTCTGTCAAGACTTTGGAAAATACCCAAAGGCCGTGGGACTTCAGGATTATAGGTCATATTGCCAAGAATAAAGGCCAATGTGCTGTCCTTTTCATCATGAACCAGCAGATCATCAACGCTATGGCTACCATCTGTAAGAGAGACAACTGTTGGTTTGAATCCATCCAGCTTCACTCCTTTGTCTTTTTCTTTGCCAAAAATCATCGGTTTTCCATGTTCCAGCATTACTGTTTTGTCTTCTCTTACATCTTTTTTAGCAAAAGAATCAAATGCGCCATCATTAAATATATTGCAATTCACATAAACCTCAACAAAGGCAAATCCAACATGTTTAGCTGCCCTTTGAAAAAGATATTGCAAATGCTGCCTATCTTTATCAAAACCTCTGGCAACAAAAGTTGCCCCGCTTC
>DAOVVI010000238.1 GCA_030637245.1 Cyclobacteriaceae bacterium | reverse complement strand
GGTAATATCGAATGGCATCCTGGTACATTTTTTCTTTGTAAGCCAAATTGCCCTTGTGTAGAAAATGCTTCTTTCGTTGGTTTTTGCGTGATTCTCCACATCTTGCAAATAATACAACTAAAACTAATATGAAAATCCAGAAACTCTTTTGTGTCATCCTGCATCAACTTGCAAGCGTAAAAGTATTACTTTTTGTGCAGACCATGGCTCTCAGACTATTTAATACATGGTAAAGCCCAAAATAAGTTCGGTTTATATATAACCCATCTCTTGAGCCTCTGGCAGCATTCGAGTTTTTCACTTCTTTTGATTTGGATATACGCAATCCAAGATTATATATTTTTTCAAAAAATTCATTATCTCCAAAATCAAATTCCTTATTAAAAAATGGTTTCCCCAACAGATCTACCATTTCCCTAAATAATCCTTTGAACATTTTTATCTCACTTTCAGAATCTTCATTATTTATAAAAGAAAGATCATAAAGCCATTGATTAAATTTCACCGGATCTGAGGCAAAACTATAATTATGAATTCGAAAATAACTATTATAAAAATCCAATGGAATTTCCTTTACACACCCGAAATCAATAACGGCTACAGTTCCCTCCTGCGAAAATATATAGTTTCCGGGATGAGCATCTGCATGAACTTTTTTTAATACATGAACCTGGTAATCATAAAAATCCCATAACGTCTGTCCGATTTTATTTCGAATCTCCTGCGAAGGATTGGTTGACAAAAACTCATTTAAATGCAGGCCATCCATCCAATCCATGGTAATTATCCTCTTTGAAGAGAATTCAGGATAATAATTGGGGAAAATGATGTTTGGTAAATGTTTACAGGAATCCGAGATTTCAATACTTCTTTTTACCTCCAATTCATAATCTGTTTCTTCAAGCAGCTTATCCTGGACTTCTGTCATATAATAGTCAATGTCGGCATCGCTGATATTAAATAATAGTTTTGCAAAAGGTTTTATAATTTTCAGGTCTGATTTCAAACTTTCGGCAACTCCGGGATATTGGATTTTCACTGCCAGCTTTTTCCCTTTTAATGTTGCCTGATGCACCTGGCCTATCGAAGCAGCATTGACTGCATTTTTAGTAAATGAATCGTATATGTCAAAAGGTCCTCTTCCCAATAAATTTTGAAATGTTTTTGTGACAAGTGGAAATGAAAGTGGTGGGGCACTGTATTGAGCCTGAGTAAATTTTTCCTGGTAGGCTTTAGGTAAAATACCCTGGTCAAGACTCATCATTTGGGCCACCTTAAGAGCCCCTCCTTTTAAATGACTCAACGACTCATAGATATCTTTTGCGTTATCTTCATGGAGATCAGACCATTTTACGCCTTCATCAAACATTTTTCTGGTATAATGCTTCACGTAATTACCACCAATCTTAGCCCCGGTCCTAAGAAACTTGCTCGCTCTCTGTACTTTACCGGTAGGAATGCTGCTTTGCTCTTTCATTTCAAAAATGCTGAATATGGAATTTTGCCAAATCGAAAAATGAATCAAGCCCATTTGAAATCATGAGATCAAAAGAAAAATTGACCGTCTTTTCAATTAGTGCATCCGTATTTTCAAAATTCTTGCTCTCATCTTTTACCCAAAACTTTAGGATAGAAACAGGCTGATACCATAAGAAATATTTGTATTTATCGGTTATGAAAGGACGACTGGCAATTTCCTGAGTTACTAGACCTTCATCCACAAGTTTCGATGTAAAATCCTCAAATTTTTTCTTAAAAGTTTCGAAGCAGGATGGATACAACTCATATATTTTTTCATGGTGTAGCACATGGACTGCATAGTTTCGATATCCTTTTAATTCTTCAATCAATGTATAATGAAACGCCAGCAGTTTTTCGTTGATCGAATAGGAATGATAAACATCCTGATTTTCAATATTATGAATTGTGCGATCAAAAATTACTTTCCAAAATTCTTTTTCGAGCTGATCAAACGAAGTGAAATATTTATAAAAGGTACTTTCTTTCATTTTGAGGTCACTTGTAAAAGAAAGTATGGATAAAGGTTGCTTTTTATGTTCGAGAATGAATTTTATGTATTCGTTGAATATCCTCTCCTGAGTTTTTCCCATTTGGAAATTAGTATTTTAAAAGATAAACTACCTGAGCAGTTGAAAGGTTGTGAGAAGTGGTATTTTATTTGGGAAAAATAATTATTTCCTTTCAAGATGGATTCCGGCAATCATGCATCGTGCACTTCCTCCACCAACAGATTCAATCGTATGAATATCGGAATGGATAAATTCAACATAATTGGACAATTGATTAAGTTGTGCTTCAGTCAGTATTTCGAAAGCTGCCTGAGACATCACTAAATAGTTTTTCCCATCCTTACTTTTTAACTGGATCATATTCCCGGCAAAATGATTCATTTGATCAAATGAAATTTCTATTACTTCAAGACCACTTGCCTGTAGATTATTAATGACAAAACCACGATCTGGTTCATCAATCGCTTCTTTGCATATAACAGCATATCCCTCTCCGATGGTCATCAACACATTTGTATGGTAAATATCCATCCCGTTTTCATCTACTGCCTTGAAAAAAATGCCTTGATAACCCAGCAATTGACAAACATCATAAAAAAGATGCTTGTTTGTGCGAGCCGATTCATTGGCATAAGCGAACTTATTTATATGGTCAAAAACAATACTTCCGGTACCCTCCAGAATTCTACCTTTAAGTTCTTCTGATGATAAATCAATAATTTTTTTTATTTCGAATGACTTGCCAAGTTCATCCTCAATTTCTGTCCTACGTTCAATCCTTCGATTTTTTGTAAGCATCGGATATAAGATTACTTTTCCATCTTCATGAAAAGAAATCCAGTTATTTGGGAAAACAGCATCCGGAGCCTCGTTTTTTGCTGAAGAATTAAAAACTAACACTTCAATTTGGTGTTTTCTTAACAACTCGACAAATGATTCAAATTCAGCCAGAGCCTCTTTTCTACAATTATGATTTTCGCAAATCAGTCTTTTTTTTTGAAATGCATTTGATTTGGCCGTTTCAGTATTATAACCAAATTGACCGGGCCTGACCATGAAGATTGATGATGGCGATTGTAACATAGTGCAAAGAAAAGATATTATTTAGTCCATCAACAGGCCGCCATTGATTTCCATGGTTTCACCAACAATAAAAGAAGCATATTCAGAAGCTAAAAATAATATTCCATAGGCAACTTCTTCCGGAGTGCCTTCTCGCTTTAATGGTGTATTATTTGCATACATTTTTCGAGCTTCATGAGTGGAATATTTATCATGAAATGGTGTAGTTATAACTCCCGGCGATACCGCATTCACTAAAATCCCGGTGCCGGCCAACTCTTTTGCCAGACTCTTTGTGAATGTTAGCACGCCGGCTTTCGCCGTAGAATAATGGCCTGCACCAGGGCCTCCTCCATTTCGTGCAGCAACAGAAGTAAGATTTACTATTCTACCAAATCCTTTTTCTTTCATTATTGGAATTACAGCCTTACAGCACAAATACACACTCGTGAGATTTACATCCATGACTGTGGTCCAGAGATTTTCATCCATGGTTTCTATAGTCCGTCGCTCCACCAGTGTCCCTGCATTATTGATCAGTATATCAATCGTTCCAAATCTATCCATTGTCTCATGGATTAAACGATCAACATGTTGACTTTTAGACAAATCTCCACTAACTGAAATAACCTCTACACCCAATTTATCAATTTGGTCAACGACATCATCAGCGCCTTGTTTATTGGAATTGTAATGAACTACTACCCTTGCTCCTGATTTTGCAAATTCAATAGCCGTAGCTTTTCCGATTCCAGAGCTGGCGCCGGTGACTACTATGACTTTATTATCAAATCGAATATCCATAACCTTGTATTATTTTTTCTATTCAGCTGTAACAGATGACAAAACGTGTAAGAAATATAAATCACTTTCGCACTATAATAGATTGTCACATATCATTGTTCAAATTTAAGTGGATTTTCTGCATATTCCACTTATAGTATGTACTATGACCATTTGCGGCATCTGAAAATACCAACTGCATTGTTTTCCCATCCTCCGAAATCCACTTGGGGGCAAGCTGAGGCAGGTATAGTCTATTGATATCTTCGCCCACCTGCCAGTTCTCTTTCCAATAAAACTGATTCCAGGGACCCCATGGATTTTCTGAATACAAAAACATCAGGCTGCCAGATTCATTGTGCGGTGAACTTGACATTGGATCTCCGGTGCCTGGTCGCTGGCTTCCTCCTGTAACCATAATGAAAAGCCCTATTGCTTCATTCCAAACTACGCTTGGAGACCAGGAATAGAACCCCCAACCTTCGGGAAAATGATGAACTATTCCTCTCTTAGTTATATCTCCCATTGCCCATTCCGCATCTCCATTTACGCTTATTCGGGTGAAATACTCCCATTTCTTTCTATCCAGTATATCTTCCTTTTTCACCCTGGCCATATTCAAATTTGCTGCTTTCAATTTACCTTCAGGAGAATAAATATAAACATAACCATCTTTGTTTTGCTGATAGTCCTTCCCATACTGAGCAATGGAAATAAATGAAAATGCATGTTCAGGTTCATTAAAAAATATAAGTTGATTTCCTCCTTTG
>DAOVVI010000209.1 GCA_030637245.1 Cyclobacteriaceae bacterium | reverse complement strand
TTTATTTTCAATTTGGCTCTACTTTTATATTAATGGCAATGCTTAAATGCTTAAATGCTTAAATGCTTAAATGCTTAAATGAGCAAACGATTTTCGAAGTTTATATAGGGTGAATCGTTATCATTTTTTTACTATTTATACATTCTCTCATTTACACATTCTATCATTATCTCATTATATCATTATCTCATTATATCATTACATCATTATCGCATTCTAACATTATCGTATTCTATCATTCTATCTAAAATTCATGAACTTTTCATTTTATAAATTCAAAAAGTTCTCAATTAAACGTTGGCCAACTTGACCACTTTTTTCAGGGTGTCCCTGAATGGCATAAAAATTATCCATATTCAAGGCCGCGCTAAATTCATTGATATAGTCAGATTTGGCAATGGTTTCTGAGCCAATTTCACAATAATAACTGTGAACAAAATAGATGTAAGCCTCATCGGGCAATCCCTGAAACAATTTTCCTTTTGTATCGAAAAGCCTGTTCCAGCCCATGTGGGGTACTTTTAACTTTTTCTCAAAACGAACTACGTTTAAATCAAAAATTCCCAGACAGTCCGTGTCATTTTCTTCAGAATACCTGCACATCAGTTGCTGTCCGAGGCAAATACCGAGAAATGGCTGCTTTAGATTTAATATCTGTTGATCCAGTTTCCTTTTCCTAAGATAATCCATTGCGGTACTGGCCTCTCCTACCCCTGGGAATATGACCTTATCAGCACTCTTTATGATCTCAGGATCATCACTTAATACAGGTTCTACACCCAGTCTGTTCAGTGTATTGGTCACTGAAACAACGTTGCCTGCGTTGTATTTTATAATTACTATTTTCATTTACTCATTTATAATTACAAACATGATCGAACCTAACAATTAAAAAGAAGAAAGTAGCTCATATGCTGCTTTCATCCTTTTGCAAAGTTTTTCAGATTCCCTGAAATCCAGAGTTTGCTGACCATCAGAAAGTGCTTTGTATGGATTTGAATGCGTTTCATAGATTATCCCATCCGCTCCGGCCATAATAGATGCAAGGGCCATGGCCGCCACGTGACGGCGTATTCCAATTCCATGTGACGGGTCCGCAATCACCGGTAAATGTGTCTTTTCTTTCAGAATAGGAATTGCATTTAAGTCCAGAGTGTTGCGGCTTGCTTTTTCATAAGTTCGGATGCCTCGCTCACAAAGAATCAACTTTTCATTCCCCCCGGAAAAGACATATTCTGCAGAATAGAGAAGTTCATCTATCGTCCCTGATATCCCTCTTTTGATCATGACCGTTTTATCAATTTTTCCCAGGGCATCGAGTAAATTGAAGTTTTGTGTATTCCTGGCACCCACCTGAAAAACATCAACAAAATCCAGCATGGGCTCTATCTGAGATACCTGCATCACTTCTGTTACGATTTTTATTCCGGCAGCCTTAGCATGCTTGTACCAAATTTTCAAACCGTCAATTCCCATACCCCTGAAGGCATATGGAGAACTTCGGGGTTTATAAACCCCTCCTCGCATGATCTTGATTCCATTCGCTTTCAGATGTGCAATCGTCTCCACGATTTGTTCTTCACCTTCAATGGAACAGGGCCCTGCCATAATTGCCAATGAACCCTGACCAACTGTTACCCCATCGCCAAGATCTATGATTGTTGGCTTCACCTTCCACTTTCGGGAAACCAGTTTATAACTATCAGAAACAATGTGGATATCAGCTATGCCCGGCATGTTGCCTATCTGGCGGATATCAAATTCCTTTGTTCCGATACCTATGAGATAGGAACCTTTCTGGGTTACTACTTCGTTGGTCTCAAACTTAAAGCTATTCACCTTTTTAATAATGGCTTCTTTCTGAGCAGGATCGATATTACTTTTTAGTTGTATAATCATTTTTATTGAATTCCTTTTACTGATTTTATAAATCCTGAAATGTCCTTTTCAAGGTTTTTTGAATTTTTTAATACATTGATGAAAGCAGATCCGATGATCGCTCCGGAAGCATGTGCGCAAGCCCGGTTAAAGGTCAATTTATTTGAAATCCCAAAACCAATCAGTGCCGGGTTATTCAAATTCATCTTTTTTACTCTTTTAAAATAGTTGACTTGATCTTCGGAAATATCTCCTTTCGCTCCTGTTGTTCCGGCCAGGGATACCATATAAATAAATCCTCTTGAATTATTATCAATTCTCCGAATCCTCGCATCAGATGTTTGGGGCGTAATCAAAAATATGTTTAGGAGACCATATCTTTCAAAAATCGTTTTATATTCATCGAGGTACTCCTGCAAGGGTAAATCCGGGAGGATGAATCCATCGACTCCTATCTCAACGCATTTTTTGCAAAAAGCCTCAACTCCATACTGAAGCACCGGATTGATGTAACCCATGAGAATTAGAGGTATTTTTACCTCTTTTCTAATATCAGATAACTGTTCGAAAATTAATTTTAAGGAAATACCATTATCCAGTGCTGTCTTATTACTTTCCTGAATTGTGGGGCCGTCAGCAACAGGATCGGAAAACGGAATGCCGACTTCTATTATATCTGCCCCGGAATTTTCGAGGTATTTTACAATTTTAGCCGTATCCTCAAGCTTCGGAAATCCAGCCGTGAAATAAACGGAAAGTATATTTTCCTTCTTTTCCTCAAAGAGTTGTTCTATTCTATTTTTTGTCAGTATTACTGGCATTGTTTATTTTGATTCTATTCTGATTTTATTCTATAGAGTAAATGCTATAATGCTATAATGCTATAATGCTATAATGCTATAATGCTATAATGCTATAATAGCAAACGATATTCGTTGTTTATGTTGGACAATTTTTACACTTTAATCAATCTTTTTCTATCAATCTCTTTTATTAATCTTTTTCATCAATCTCTTATCAATCCTTTATCAATCTTATTCTATCCCTCCTGCGCTAAAGCTTCGGCGGACAAGCATTATCTCATTCAATACCTTCCCCATTTGATATAGGTTTCCAAATCCTTATCTCCTCTGCCCGACAAGTTCAACACCACGACATCATCTTTGGAAAATGTCATTTTCTCCAGGGCAGCCAATGCATGAGCTGTTTCAATTGCAGGAATAATTCCTTCAAGCCGGCTCAAAAGTATGCCCGCTTTCATGGCTTCCTCATCTGTCGCACTGTAAAATTTGGCTCTTCCGGATTCGAAAAGATGTGCTTGAACAGGCCCGATTCCCGGATAATCTAATCCGGCTGAAATGGAATACGGCTCAACCACCTGGCCATCTTTTGTTTGCATTAAAAGCGTCCTGGATCCATGCAAAACTCCCGGCTTTCCAAGGGTTGTCGTAGCGGCTGACTTTCCGGTTTCATTACCGAGACCAGCAGCTTCTACGGCTATCAGTTTTACGTCATCATTTTCATAATAATGATAAAATGCTCCAGCAGCATTACTCCCGCCTCCCACACAAGCGATCACATAATCCGGGGACTCCAATCCTTCAGTTTCTTTCAATTGCCATTTTATCTCTTCGCTGATCACCGACTGGAACCGCGCTACCATGTCGGGGTATGGATGAGGGCCAACAACAGAGCCAATGATATAATGCGTATCCACAGGGTTATTAATCCAGTGGCGCATCGCTTCGTTTGTGGCGTCTTTCAGTGTTTTGCTACCACTTGTTGCGGGTCTTACTTCAGTGCCCAAAATGCGCATCCGTTCAACGTTGGGTTTTTGCCTTTCCATATCGATCTCACCCATATACACGATGCATTCCATGCCCATCAGGGCGCAAACTGTGGCTGTTGCCACGCCATGCTGACCGGCGCCTGTCTCCGCAATTATGTTCTTTTTATTCAATCTTTTTGCGAGCAATATCTGACCAATCGTATTGTTTACTTTGTGTGCGCCTGTGTGGCACAAATCCTCTCTTTTCAGGTAAATTTTTGCCTGGTATCTTTCCGACAAACGCTTTGCAAAATACAATGGTGTCGGCCTGCCTACATAAGTTTTGAGCAAATGATCAAAATCCTTTCTGAAACCTTCATCATTTAGTATAGACAGATAGTTTTGGCGCAATTCCTCAACGTTTGGGTAAAGCATCTCCGGGATGTAAGCCCCTCCAAAATTCCCATAGTAGCCACGCTCATCAACTGCAATTTTCATTCTTTAATTATTTTATTCTTGTTAAACCCAGCTATCCTTTCTTTTAATTTCTCCAGAGTTGCAACATTTTTTAATCCCGGAGAAACCTCAAATTTACTGTTCACATCCAGAGCATGGACTTTGCTCAAATCCAAACCAGACAGATCGTCTATATTATCAATGCTTATTCCGCCACTCAAAAAGTACTTTTTCCCCATGGAGTACTTTTTTAATACCTGCCAGTCAAAAGATTTTCCCGAACCACCATATTGTTTTGTTTTGGTATCGAACAGAAAATAATCAGTAACTGATTCGTACTCTTTAAGACCACCAAAATCAAAAGCCTCATCTACCTGAAAAGCCTTAATGATTTTTACACCTTTTCCCTTTAGCTCCTCACAATATTTCGGTGACTCATTTCCATGAAGTTGTGCATAATCCAATTGATAGTTGAGCAACGTATTGTGAACAAAATCCATGGACTCGTTGACGAAAACACCAACCCTTTTAACTTTTGAGTTTGCTATCTTTGGCAACACAATATTTTTACCTACAAACCTTGGTGATTTTGCATAAAATATAAACCCGATATAGTCAGGCTGCAAAGCCACCACATCAGCAATGTTATCCCTCAATCCGCATACCTTCCATTTCATCTGATTCATTATTTACCGCGCCTTCTTTACTTTCTGTATAAACTCTGCACAAGCAGCGCCGGGCCTGCTGTGTGACATGAAATATTCTACAATCAAAAAACCCTTAAATACATGCTTCAACAAATTGATTACCGTTTCCTATCTGCTTATTCCACTTTCGGATATCTTCACAAATTCATATTATATGGATTCTACTATCTAGTAT
>DAOVVI010000142.1 GCA_030637245.1 Cyclobacteriaceae bacterium | reverse complement strand
TAGAAAAGATGAATATATTTTTTGTAAAAAATTCATCAATATTTTGGATTACAAGAGTTAGCAATTTCTAGTGACACTAAATATAACAACAATTGAATATTTCAGTTATAGTATAAAAATAAAAACATGAAACTTCTAAGTACGTTCCTTTCAATCATTGTGATATTTTCATTAGCGCTACTATTTAGTTGTGGAGGCAGCGTTGCTCCATCGTTGAACTTGCAACAAAAGGCTGCGAAAATCCTTGATGAAGGAAGCCCATGGGGAGGAACAGGAAACGTTGAGGTATTAGCAAGTCCGTCGGGAGTAGATCCTTCAGAACTTTCCGGTTTGCAGGTGGATTTTAAAACATCCGGTGCTGATGATTGGGCTCCTACCTTCTTTGAATCCTCTGGCGCAGATGATTTTTTATCTACCGATAATGCTACCTGGTTCTGGGCCGGTTCCGGCACGGATAACATTGCATTAACCGAAGCGTCTGTCGCTGAATTGACCAGCGTTGATGTCACTGATGAAACAATTACGTTTTCTTTTGAAGTGAATCCTTCAATCAGCGGCGGAAGAATTTCAGGATTTGATGGGTCTTATACGGTAAGATTACAGTAAGTTCATTTACTTTATTCCCGTACTAAAGACGACTGCTATACTCCTTTACCTCATCGATAAAGCATTTCACTTTATCTGCTTCCATATCCGGATAAACACCATGGCCAAGGTTGGCAATGTGCTTTGCTTTACCAAACTGATCAATCATCTTACGGGTTTCCGATTTTACTGTTCCAAAATCTGCATATAAAGTAGCAGGGTCCATATTTCCCTGTAATGTTTTATCAGGTCCGATCAGACTTCTTGATTCTTTAATATCCATATTCCAATCCAATCCAACCACATCACAATTAATGCTGCCAATCGATTTTCTTGAAGCATAGGCTCCTTTTGCGAATACGATCACGGGAACATCGGTGATTGCATTGGCTATTTTAGAAATGTATTTCAATGAAAAATCATCATATTGTCCTGCAGGTAGTATGCCTGCCCAGGAATCAAAAACCTGGACAATGTTTGCTCCTGCGGCCACCTGTCCCTTTAAATAATTAATGGTGCTGTCAGTGATTTTATCTAAAAGTTTATGGGAAAATACTGGATTAGTGTAAAGCATTTTCCTTGCATGGGAGAAGGTCTTACTACCTTTTCCTTCTACCATATAGCAGAAAATTGTCCATGGAGCACCGGCAAATCCAATAAGCGGCACCCTTCCGTTTAACTCTTTTTTTGTTACATTAATCGCTTCAATTACATATCCAAGGCTGTCTTCATCCGCAATTTTAAGTTTACCCAGATCAGCCTCGTTTTTCACGGTATTTGAAAATAATGGCCCCTTACCTTCTTCCATCGTGTATGGTAATCCCATAGCTTCAGGGATCACAAGTATATCTGAAAAAATAATTGCCGCGTCCACTCCAAGAATATCCACAGGCTGGATGGTCACCTCGGCGGCCAGTTCAGGAGTTTGTACTAATTCGATAAAGCCCGAAAGTTTACTCCTGATCTCCAGGTACTCTTTTAATATTCTTCCAGCCTGTCGCATAACCCAAACAGGTGTTCTTTCTGTTTTTTCTCCCCTGGCAGCTCGCAAAAGCAGATCGTTTTTTAATTCCATGAAAATTTATAATTTGTTAAAAAGGCTTGGCAAAACTAATGTTTTATACTTTAATTTTATGACAAAATTTTTAAACCTTTATTAATACACAATCATGGGCAAATCAATAATTTATTCTGAAAAGGCTCCGGCTCCTATCGGTCCTTATAGCCAGGCTGTAAAAGCGGCAAATACACTATATGTTTCAGGGCAAATTCCTATTGACACAAAAACCGGTCAAATAGTAACAGATGACATCGCGATGGAAACAAATCAGGTTATGAAAAATATTTCATCGATTTTAAATGCTGCGGGAATGGACTTAAGTAACATCGTGAAGTGTAGTATTTTTGTCACCGATATGAGTGATTTTTCACTCGTTAATGCGGCATATGAAAAATATTTCGATAGTGAGCCGCCGGCCCGTGAAACTGTTGAGGTCGCAGCTTTACCAAAGGGAGTGCATGTAGAAATTTCCTGTATTGCTGTTGATTTATGATTTCATTTTATCCTTCTGAAAAAGAGACAAGACTTGTTGTGTTTACCCAGGAGCAACTTAATGATAATCTTCAAAAATTTATAAAACCGTTAAAAGGAGAGGTTCAGAAAAAAGAATCTAAAGATTTTCTGTTTAATGGGGTATGGAATAAAGATGGTTTCTCGATATCTCTAAAGCTTAAAATCACCAACAATTTTATACCTATAATCAATGGCACTTTTCTAACATCTGAGGGAGGTGTATTAATCCGGTTGACATACGAACTTTTCCCTGCGACAAAGAAATTGCTGATGTTCTGGACCATCCTTACGCTTCTGATTACTACATTTTTTATTGGCTTACATCAGGCTTGGTTGTATGGCGCTATCAGTTTTGGATTATGCCTTGTTAATTTCATTTTAAGTAAGGAAAATTTTAAGCTTCAGGTAAGGAGGAGTAAAAGGATGCTGGATAAGATGCTTTCTTAATATAAATTCTTTAAAGCACCGCAACATTTCATACCTTTGTAAAAATTCAATAACGCGTATTTTTTTTATCGATGGAAAAAGAAGTGAGGGTAAGATTCGCTCCAAGTCCAACAGGAGCACTGCATATTGGCGGTGTGAGAACAGCGCTTTACAACTACTTATTTGCAAAAAAAAATAATGGAAAATTCATACTTCGAATAGAAGATACGGATCAGGCAAGATTTGTGCCCGGCACCGAAAACTATATTAGTGAAACGTTTAAATGGCTTGGAATCGAACCTGATGAGGGAGTCAATTATGGTGGTGATTTTGGGCCGTACAAGCAATCAGAACGGAAAGAATTGTATAAAAAGTATGCTCAACAACTAATAGATGAGGGTATGGCTTATTATGCGTTTGATACTCCCGAAGAGCTGGATGCAATGCGTCAAAGACTAAAGGAAGCCAGGGCCGACAACCAGGTTTATGATAGTTTATCCAGAAATTCGATGAGGAATTCACTGACGTTGATGCAATCCGAAGTTGATGGATTATTGGAAAAGGGTATGCCGTACGTCATACGATTGAAGGTGGATCGGAATCAGGAAGTGAGCCTTAATGACATGATACGGGGAGAAGTGAAAGTGAATTCGAACAACATTGATGACAAGGTATTGATGAAATCTGATGGGATGCCAACCTACCATCTCGCTAATGTAGTGGACGACCATCATATGAAGATATCACACGTCATTCGCGGAGAGGAATGGCTTCCAAGCGCTCCTTTGCACGTATTGTTGTATCAATACCTTGGATGGGCAGATACCATGCCGCAATTTGCTCACTTACCACTATTACTCAAACCGGATGGTAATGGAAAGCTGAGTAAGCGTGATGCTGATAAGCATGGATATCCTGTTTTTCCATTGGATTGGAAAGATCCTAAAACCAATGAGAAATCCATAGGTTTCAGAGAGCAGGGCTATCTGCCGGAAGCAATCACCAACTTTTTGGCAATGCTGGGCTGGAATCCCGGGACAGAGCAGGAGCTTTTTACATTGGGTGAATTAATTGATTATTTCTCAATTGACAGGATCAATAAATCAGGAGCTAAGTTTGATATTGAAAAAGGCAAGTGGTTCAATCAGCAATACGTAAAAAATAGTGATGATGAATTGCTGGCACATGGATTTTTAAAGCTTTTAGAAACTGAGGGGGTAGCATGTACAAAGGATAAAGCTGTTGCAGTTTGTGGATTGCTTAAAGAGCGCGTCACCTTTCCGCATGAATTCTGGACTTCCGGTCAATATTTCTTTTATCCACCAAAAGAATATGACGCCAAAGTCATTAAAAAGAAATGGAATGACGAAGCAAAATTTATCCTTGGAGATTACAAGGAAGCCCTTAAAACCACTGACACTTTTACTAAGGAATTAGCGTTAAATACATTAAATACTGTATTAGAAAAACATGGCGTCGGATTAGGAAAAGTAATGGCGGCTCTCCGTGTAGCAATTACCGGTTTAGGTGGAGGTCCTGATTTAATGGGTATTATGGCAGTGTTGGGGAAAAATGAAATTATTAATCGAATTGAAAATGCACTAACCAAAATTTAGTAGCAATGGGAGGTAAGAGAAAATCGATGGATAAAAAAAAGCCTGATGTGAGCAAAGAACTTGAGGGTTTGGATATAAGCATTAATTCACTTGGCGAAATACAATCAACCTATGATATTGACAAGCTCAATGATTTTCTTGATTCACATGTAGGTGATAAAAAACTTCACAATCTTGATCAACCGGTTGAGGATGAGCAGGATAATTCAGAGACCTAGATAACTCCTTTCGAGTTGCATTTTAGTCGTAATAATTATGTAAAAAAAACCGGATCTCTCCGGCTTTTTTTTATCATCACCCAGTACCCGGCAACTATTTCCTCGAAGCTAAAAATCTCGATGACTCAACCAACCTGATAAACTCGCTTCGATAACCTTCTTCATCATCGCCTTTCGCACCTTTAGCCAATTTGATAACAGAAGAAATGTCAGCTTCCTGAGAAAATTGAGATTCTCTGAGCAGCATACCAAATTCGGCTACCGCTGCCGACCACCTGAAATTGTCGGATGTGTTTTCCCAATCTTTGTTTTTATCCATGACCGGAGTAGTGATCAGTTTACTTTTATTTCCATCAGGTGCTTTATACCTCAATTTCAATGTCACCAACTCTCTCGAATCATAAGAAAGTTTCTCCACTTCATTTTTCTGATATTTCAGTGGATCCACTGACTTTATAAACTCACTTTTTACACCTACCGGGATGATCTCATATAATGCCGTCACAGTGTGGCCACTTCCCAATTCACCGGCGTCTTTTTTATCATCATTGAAATCTTCGTTCTTTAATTTGCGGTTTTCATACCCAATCAACCTGTAAGCTTGCACTTTCGCAGGATTGAATTCGATCTGAAGTTTTACATCTTTGGCTATGGTAAACAAAGTGCCTCCAAACTCATTTACAAATACTTTTTTAGCTTCCTGGATATTGTCGATGTATGCATAATTTCCATTGCCCTTATCTGCAAGGATTTCCATTTTATCATCTTTATAGTTACCCATACCAAATCCGACGACAGTAAGAAATACACCCTGATCACGTTTCTTTTCGATCAATCGCTCCATCTCTGCATTGCTGGATGCTCCGATATTAAAGTCACCATCCGTTGCCAGGATAATCCGGTTATTTCCATCTTCAATGAAATTTTCTAAAGCCACATCATATGCCAGCTTTATTCCTGCACCACCGGCGGTAGATCCACCTGCAGCCAATCTATCCAGTGCATTCATGATGTTTTCTTTCCTGTTTCCGGAAGTAGATGGGAGCACCAGACCGGCAGCGCCAGCATATACTACTATGGCAACCTTGTCTTTATCTCTCAATTCACCCACAAGCATTTTGAAAGCTGATTTTAAAAGTGGAAGCTTATTCACATCCTGCATCGAACCTGAAACATCTATTAGAAATACAAGGTTGGAAGGTGGTAAATCGTCTGTTGGGATAAGCTTGCCTTGCAGGCCGATGTG
>DAOVVI010000138.1 GCA_030637245.1 Cyclobacteriaceae bacterium | reverse complement strand
TTATCGGATTTGCCATGCCCATAGATACCCTCAGCCACATGAGCTTTTCCGTTATACGATTCGGGATTGATGACATTCCTGATACCAGATTCCTTTATGACGCCAACGGAGCTATCAATTACGACAATATCCAATTTTTTTCAGCAGCTGATTATGCTTTTGTTTTTTCTTATGCAAGAAAGCTTTCTGCCTTGGGCGGGATTCGGGTTGGCGGTAACTTTAAAGTGGTTCATCGGAATGTTGGAGAATTTGCTGATGCCTGGGGATTTGGTTTGGATGCGGGTGCACAAAAAACACTTGGCAAATGGGAATTTGGTTTAATGCTAAGAGATATTACTGGTACCTTTAATGCCTGGTCACATAATTCAGAATTGGTCGAGGACGTCTATGCTCTGACAGGAAATGTGATTCCTGTTTCTTCTTTAGAGGTAACATTGCCTCGGGCGATCCTGGGGGCGACCCGAAATTTTTCATTTGGTAAAAAATTTGGTTTAATGGCGTCCATAGATTTGGAGATGACTTTTGACGGTAAAAGAAATGTCGCGTTGAAAACAGATTTTGTTTCTGTTTCACCTATGCTTGGACTTGAGCTGGATTATTCTAAAATAGCGTTCTTAAGGTTAGGGGCGGGGAAATTTCAGCAGGTAAAAGATTTTAATAATTCTACCATGACGTCCTGGCAACCAAATTTCGGACTTGGGGTTAAAATTAAAACATTGAGGGTGGACTATGCGATGACAGATTTTTCTGACGCAGCAGAAGCTCTTTACTCGCATGTGTTTTCTTTGGCAATTGGATTAAATGATAAAAAGTAAATATGAAGTTCTAAAAGAAAGATGAAAAAGGGATTTCTAATATTGATATATATTCAGATCTTGATTAGTTCTACTGTCGTTGCGCAAGAGTATGGAAATGAATGGATCAATTATTCGCAGAAGTATTATAAACTTTCTACTGCCGAGGATGGCTTTTACAGGATTTCATATAATGAATTGGTTTCAGCAGGTTTTCCTATTTCAACCATTGACCCACGAAAAATAAAACTTTACCATAGAGGAAAAGAACAATCGATCTTTATAGCAGGCCAAAATGATGCAAGTTTTGATACGGAAGATTATTTAGAATTTTTTGGTAAAAGAAATGATGGTACACTTGATGAAGAATTATATGTTACTCCCGAAGCCCAACCTCATAAGTATTATAATTTTTATTCTGATACAACAGCATATTTTTTGACATGGAGTCTTTCTGAAAACGGGAATCGAATTATCACATTTAAAGAAAACAATATTCTAAATCTTCCTGCTGAATCCTATCACTTAAATGAATATAATGATGTGCAAACCAGTAATTATACTATTGGATTGCACTACCCTGTTGGCGTAACCAGCGCAGAAACTTATTTATCAGTATTTGACCATGGCGAAGGATGGACGGGAACTGCATTCAGGCAAGGGCAATACCGGGACGTCTTATTTTCAAATCTGGAAAACGTTATTACATCCGGTCCTAAGCCTATTTTAGAAGTTCTACTAACCGGCAGGAACAATTTGTCTCATAATATAACTATTGAAGTTGGGTCTGATCAAAACAATCTGAGGCCCATAAATGATGTCAGTTTTAATTATCATTATGACACCTTAATTACAAATACATTGGAGTGGTCAGACATTTCAGGAGGAAGTTTGGTTTGCCGTGTGAGCGTAACCGATAATGGAGTTGCAGACCGGGTATCCATTTCATTTGCCAGGTTGGTAGTTGCCGATGCATGGGATCATGAATTATCCGAACAAAAAATTTATCATGTAAAACCTACAAATTCGAATAGATCCTATTTGGAAATTCAAAATGTACCAACAGGGGCAAAATTATTTGATATTACAGATGAGGAAAATATTATTGATATAGAATATAATACTGTTGATCCCAGGATCGATGCTATTGTACAAAATGATTCGAAAGGAAGAAAGCTACTGCTCACCTCCAGAAGAATTCAGGTTCCAAAAATTGAACCTGTGTCTATGAGATACATCGATCCTTCAAAAGCAGATTTTCTGATTGTTACGCACAAATCGCTAAGAAAGGCTACAGCTAATTATCCCGATGTTCCCTTAGCATATGCATCGTATAGAGCCTCAGCAACGGGCGGTGGATTTGATACGCTTTTGGTAAATATTGATCAATTATACAATATGTTTAGTTACGGGGAGTACACATCTTTGGCGTTGTACAGATTTTGCAGATTTATGGCGGAAGGAGGAGATCCTGACTATTTGTTCATTATGGGAAAAGGATTGACCGGGCCTTATTTATATGCATACAGAACCAGTAATTCAGAAACCGTGAATCGGGATCTTATTCCTACAGGTGGATTTCCGGGTAATGACGTCATATTTACAGCCGGGTTAAAAGGCTCCACTCACGAAGCAGGATTTCCGGTAGGCAGGATCTCTGCAGAAACACCAGCAGCCTTAGAGGCGTATCTTGACAAAGTAAAAGAAATGGAAAGCACACCGCACGATGCATTATGGAGAAAAGAATTGGTACATCTAAGCGGTGGAAGTGACCTCTTCCAGCAAAACTTATTCCTGCGGTATGTGGATGGATTTAAATCGATCGCTGAAAGTGAATTGCTTGGAGGAGATGTAGTTACCATCAGTAAAAAAACAAATGGAGCAACAGAGTTGATTAACATAGCTGAGCATGTAAACGCCGGCAAAATGTTGATTACCTTTTTCGGACATTCCGGAGCCACCGCTGCCGACATAGAGATCGGATATGTAACCAACGAAAGTTTAGGATACAGAAATAGCGGAAAATATCCAATGCTGATTGTAAATGGCTGCAATGCCGGAGACATGTATAATACAGGTTATGGGTTTGGCGAAGACTGGATAGGTACGCCAGATAAAGGGGCTGTAGGATTTATGGCTCACACCGGTGTGGGCTATACAACTAGGCTTAAAAGATATACTGACTTGTTTTATGAAGTTGCATTAACGGATTCTCTTTATTTGAAAAAAGGTATTGGGGATGTACTAAAGGAGGTTGGCAAAAGGTTCCTGGAGAAGTATTCAACTAGTGAAATCAATATTTCGCAGGTTCAGCAAATGTCGCTGCAAGGGGATCCGTTTGTTTCGCTTTTTGGAGCCTCAAAGCCAGATTATGAAATTAATTCAGATAATGTTTTTGCTCAATCAATAGACGGAGAGCCGATCAATGTGTTTACTGATGTTTTTAATCTTGGACTTATAGTAAGGAATTTTGGATCTACTCATCGCGATTCTTTAAAGGTTTCCATCAGTAGAAGGTTAAGTAACGGGCAGAATTATCTGCTGGATACGATGGTTTACACTCCGGTTTATTACAAGGACACGTTGTATTTTGAAATAGAAACAATTGGAATTGATGGATTTGGATTAAATCAATTCACTATTAATTTGGATCCACTAAATGAAATTGATGAATTGAGCGAAACCAATAATCAAACAATATTTGAATATTTTGTGCCACTTGGAGGGACGAGCAATATTTTTCCAGCAAATTATTCTATCATCAATACTAAGGAAACTAGGCTTGTTGCACATTCACTTGACCTTTTAATGGATGATCGAACATATATTTTTGAATTGGATACGACAAATTTATTTAATAGCCCATATAGAAAACAATCGACAGTTCAAGGCAGAACACTTGCTAAATGGTCTGTTGATTTATTTGAAAATTTGCCAGACAAAGATACTGTTGTTTTTTATTGGAGGTCAAAGTTTGCTGAAACAAGGCCGCAGGAATTAGATATATGGAATTCAACGTCTTTCACCTATATTAATAACGGATTGTCCGGATGGACAATGTCACACTTTCAGCAATTTGATGGAAATGATACAAAAAATATTGTGCTAAACCATGAAACCCGGGAATGGGAATTTGAGAAATTTGAAACCATGATCAATGTTAAAACCTTTGGGAAATTTCATCCTGATTTCGATTATGAAAATGTTGAATTAACGATAAACAACACACAATATATATTCCCGACAAGGTTATGTACTGACAATTCAATGAACCTCCTTGCTTTTGATAAATCGACCACTGTTCCATACCTGGTGTTGGGAAAGCCATTCATCCTGGACAGAAAGAATTGCGGAAGAATTCCCCAGGTGATCAACAATATGTTGAATAATGAAATTGAAATTAATCTACGGATAGAGCAATATATTGATGCAATGGGCAACGGAGATTATGTGCTTTTATTTTCTATAGGAAATGTAACCTATCAGACCTGGCCTGCTTCTACCTTAGCAAAACTTGGAGAAATTGGAGTAAATGCTTCCGATATCCAGAGCATTACTGATGGTGAGCCAGTGATAATTCTTGGGAAAAAAGGAGCAAACCCCGGTTCAGCGACAATAATTAAGGCCGATTATTCTAATCCAACGCCGGCAAATGAACAAGAGATTATGTTAGATCAAATGATCAATGGCCAGTCTGTTTCAGGAAAAGTCAGCAGCCCGAAAATAGGTCCGTCTGCCGGTTGGGTTTCATTTCATCAAAAAACGCAAATTTCTGAATTACCGGTTACAGATAATTATACATTTAATATTTATGGAATTGATAATACAAATAGAGAGATTCTTTTATTTGAGAATATTCAATCGAAAGATATAGACCTGCAAAGTATTGATGTTAGCACATATCCATATATAAGATTGGAGATGAATGTAGTTGATGAAGTAAATCTTACTCCGGCCCAACTAAAAAATTGGTTTGTGATCTTCGATGGAGTCCCGGAAGGTGTCCTGAGTTATAAGGCGGGTCAGCAGACTGTGGGAATTGAGAAGAATGAAGGGGAAACTCATGAAGCAATTTTTACTTTTGAAAATGTTTCCGATCTTGACTTTAAGGATTCACTTGCTATTGAATATAGCCTGTTCAATCAAAATGATCGAAAATCATATATTGATACTTTAATGGTAAAACCTTTAAATACTGAGGAATCAGTTGATATTTCCATAATCATGGAAACGCTTGGTAAATCAGGTAAAAATGATGTTAAAGTATTTGCAAATCCATTCATTCAGGCCGAGCAGAATTTTAATAACAATTATATTAACTTACCTGACTATCTTATTGTGAATAAGGACAATACCAATCCGATATTGGAGGTGACAGTTGATGGTGAATTTATTATGGATGGAGATATTGTAGCTCCTTCTCCAATGATTGTATTGAGAATGAAAGATGAGAATGGAACGTTGCTGAAAGAAGATACATTAGGTGTAAACCTATACCTGAATGAGAAATGTGAAGGTAAATTATGTGATCCTTCCCGAATTAGTTTCTCATCTCCGAATGTGATCTGGACGCCTGCTACTACCGAAAATGATTTTATGGTTGAATATCAACCGGAAAATTTGTCAGATGGCATTTATACCTTACGAGCCGAGGCTGCTGACGCCAGTGGCAATCCTTCCGGCACAGAACCTTACTCTGTCAGTTTTGAAATAATCACTGAATCACAGATCACTAACTTTTTCCCATATCCAAATCCTTTTTCAACCAGGACTCAGTTTGTATTTACACTCACAGGCAGTGAAATCCCAGATGAAATTATCATCCAGATCATGACAGTTAACGGCACGGTAGTCAGAGAGATTACTCAGGACGAAATCGGCCCGATAAAAATTGGTCACAATAAAAC
>DAOVVI010000178.1 GCA_030637245.1 Cyclobacteriaceae bacterium | reverse complement strand
CAATAAGTTTGAATTTGTGGATTCCTTTTTCCGTAAGGGTAATTAACCTCATACCTTTACTTTTTTGGTTTACCAGTTTCCACCAGGCCTTTTCAGGCGACTGGGGAGGATAACATGAATGGTAAAAGGTCATTTTGTCCGGCCAATTCTATATCAAGATTCCCGATCGCATGCACTACGTCCCTCTTGCTAATATGATTTTTATGCTATCTTGATTTCTTTGCAGCCTTGATGTAAGGAGATGAAAGAAAAGAATTATCAGTTTTTATAAATTTCTATAAGTGGTTCCCTACAACGAAAAAATGCTTGTTTGGAATAATAACATAGAGAAGAATGATAATTGAAACAAAAATAATCTGCTCTTGTTTTTTAATAATCATGCGAATTCTCCATTTTTAATAAAATCTGGTAGTACTGATTTTAAAATCAACCAGACTTAGACAGACTTAACTGACAAAGTAATGCAAAACATTAAATCACGGTTTCTCTTTCTGTTATTGGCTCTTATGGTTTTTTGGTCTTCTTGTACCTCTATACTTTATGTAGCTCCAAGACAAGTAGATTGTACCGGGGTATCCGATCAAAAGTGTTATTTAATTCGAAGATCTCCAGGAGAAAACTGGGTTTCGCACTATCATGAAATCCAGGGACTGGATTATGAACCGGGCTTTAGCTATAAAATAAAAGTTAAAAAAGAGCACATCAAAAATCCACCGGTAGGTGCGTCATCATTTAGGCTTACTCTGGTTGAAACTCTTGATATGACCGATGTAACAGAAGATCTGGATATAGACGACCTGGCCGGTAAAGATTGGAAGTTGGAGTTTTTGAAACAGGAAAGAGTAGAGATTGGCATTGAAAAGCAAATTCCTACAATTAGGTTTGAGACCGATGGAAAAATAAGTGGGTTTGGCGGGTGCAACAATTTTTTTGGAAGTTTTACCCTCAATGGAAGAACCATAAAAAACAGCGATATTGGCTCTACAAGGAAGTTTTGCGATCGAGCGATGGATTTGGAAAACGCCTACTTTAAGGTGTTGGAAATGGAATTCCGAGCCTTGTTTGTTGGAGGGAAACTAATACTCACAGGAGATGGAGGAAATCAGATGATTTTCGGCTATAAATAAGCATCGGATTGGAAAGTATTATTAGGCATTTAGGTTGCTGTTTTTAGCTGCAGGTTGTTCAAAAGCTTGTAGTCAGAAGACCGAACAATAATCTAATCTCTATTTTTTAGAATAAAATCTATAAGGAAAGGAATCAAGATTGGTTACCTTCTTTACTTTTGAAAGAAATGAGTTTGAGCTCATAGAATGCGTTTCAAATAAAATTATTTTAATAATTGCAGTGCTATATATAATGCTGTACCAGCTATAAGTAAACCTGTTCCATTGCGTTTCTTTCGTCTTTTTGACTTTTGTTTTTTATTAGGGGGAATTTGATCAGTTCTTACCTGAGTTAATTCAGCATAGGGGTCCAATGAATAATATGTTGTGATTTGATTTAGGTTAGCTTCATTTGAGTTTTCCCTAATATCAGTGGATATGTCAGCAGGATTTAAATTGTTTATCTGACTTTCAGATGAGGTCTCCGTTACTTTCATTGAATTAAAGTCCAATGTTTCATATGATTTATGTTCATGAGCCGCTAGCAATAATGCACCATCTATTCCAGCGTCCAATGTTAAAACATTATTAGTTTCTTCTGATGCTCCTAAAAAATATGCTTTGTTGAGTGAGTGCGTATTTTTTTCCAGGAAATCAATTACCCGGTTGACTTTTGCATTTAGTATTGATCCGGGATGAGTTTCCATAAACTCCATCAAGACCGTTCTGCTTTCCTCGCAAATGAGATGAGCGAATATTTCAGCGAATTCTTCGCTGGCATTGTACCCTCCTATCAATTCACCACTCGCATACTCCGACACATAACCATTTTGATACACGACGGAATTCATATTAATGTCATTGTTATGATAGGTCCTGTAAATTGCATTTAAGTATTCGTTCAATGATATGGATTCTTTTTTATTATTTGGGTTTTGTTCTATCAGGTGAGCTAATTCATGGATAAAGGAAGATTTTATACTGCTGCTAAATGACATTCCATTTTTTATGTTATCTACTTCCACTACAATTTGATGATCGTAATAGAAGCCAAATTCAGGTTGGTTTAAAATGTGCAGTGGAAAAATATCGATATTTAAATACTCTTCTATAAAATCCGCAGGTAGCTGATCAATCTGGTCTTTTAATATTTTTACTATTGCATATTTTTCATTTTCAGTTAAATCTGATTCTGCAATTAGTTTTTGAATACCAATGGCAGGTGGATACTTAAAGTAAATATTGATGGTTTGATTTGGATATTCTATTTGGTATGTCCCTGGATCTAAAAATCTAATATTTCCGCTATTCTTTTCAGCATGAATGATTAAACTCCATAAACACATCCAGATCAACAAGACAGGTTTTTTCATTGGGTAGATTATCCTTTAATCAATTAGTTATTGACAGGTAATGATTGTCTCACCAAATATGTTTGAAGCAAAAGACATGCCTGAAAGGTAAAATTTTAAAAAAATATAAATCTTGTCTCATTCAATTTGTAACTACGCAAACGTTTGACTGGATTAGTTCAGTCTAATCAACTAAGTTTACTTGTTCATAATCCAATTGACCTTTGATTTTTGAGATTATGATTTTTTTAGAATAGGTTATAAACCCAAATCAAAATCATCATGAAAAGATTGCTTTCAATAGTTATTATTCTGGAATTTTTTATTATCACCGGTTGTTCACCGGAAAAAAAGGCGGAAGAGGCAAAACTTCGCTATACTCCTGATTATGCTTCTTTAGCCAAACACAATCAGCAGCCTGATTGGTTTCAGGATGCAAAATTGGGTATCTATTTCCATTGGGGCGTGTATTCTGTTCCTGCATTTGGGAATGAATGGTATCCACGCAGAATGCACTTCGAAGATGATATTGTTTACAAACATCATTTGAAAAAATATGGTCACCCATCGGAATTTGGTTATCATGATTTTGTGCCTATGTTTAAGGCTGAAAATTTCAATGCTGAAGAATGGGCTGAATTATTTAAAAAAACAGGAGCCCGATTTGCAGGCCTGGTAGCTGAACATCATGACGGCTATTCAATGTGGGCAAGTAAAAAAACACCATGGAATACCATGGAAACCGGGCCAATGCGAGATATTACCGGTGAACTTGGAAAAGCCCTGAGAGCGCAGGACATGAAATTAATCACCACATTTCATCATGCAAAGCACCTGCAGCGCCACGACTCCATTCCGGAAGGAAACAGAAAACAGGGTTATAGGAACAGCCATTATCCTTTCTTTGCAGGTATGCCGCCAACTTCAAATGATGAAAAGCTAAAATACCTGTATGGAAATATTCCGGAAGAGCAATGGATGGAAGAGGTCTGGATGGGTAAATTGAAAGAAGTAATCGACAATTATCAACCGGATATTATGTGGTTTGATTCATGGCTGGACCAGATACCGGAGCAGAAACGGTATGAATACGCTGCATATTACTTGAACAAAGCAGATGAATGGGGAAAAGAAGTGGTGATTATACGCAAGCAGGAGGATCTCCCTTTGGAGTTTAGCTTGAATGATCTTGAAAAATCCCGCATGAATAAAACCGGTGAACAATCGTGGATGACTGATGAGACAATCAGTTATGGAAGCTGGTGCTATACTGAAAACTTGAGGATCAAGCCGACGAAAGACCTTATTCATGTTTTGGTGGATATTGTGAGTAAAAATGGCGTGTTATTATTAAATATATCGCCAATGGCCAACGGAACTATTCCAGAGGATCAGCAAACAGTTCTTTTGGAAATAGGAGAGTGGCTTAATACAAACGGAGAGGCGATTTATGAAACAAGGCCATGGATCACTTTTGGAGAAGGACCTACAAAAGAACCGGATGGCCACTTTAAAAATCACAATGCGTTTTCGAAATTGGTTTACTCCAATAAAGACATGCGCTATACCAGCAAGGGTAATACAGTTTATGCAACATTCTTCGGCTGGCCCGATGGAAAATCAGTGCTTTTAGAAACATTTGCTAAGGGAGCAACCTCCGGTGATTTAAAAGTCAATAATGTTTCATTGCTTGGATATGAAGGTGAGATTAAGTGGGAGATGAAGGACAATGGATTGGAGATTTCATTGCCTGAGAAGACAATAAATAAAATGGCTATTGTTTTTAAATTGGATACGGAAGGTTCGGTCCAGTTGAAGGAAAATGGTTAAAATTGACGCCCATCATCATTTATGGAAATATAATCCCAAAACCCATGACTGGATTGACAACAGCATGGGATTATTGAAAAGGAATTTTTTACCAGAGCATCTTTACGGCGAAATGCAGTCAGCAGCTTATAATGGCTGTGTCGCGATTCAGGCAAGTCAAACTGAGCAGGAAACAGATTTTTTAATTCGGGAGGCAGCAAAATATCCGTTTATAAAAGGTGTGGTTGGATGGCTTGATCTGAGAGAACCTTCTCTTGATAAAAAGTTAAAATATTATAAAAATTTTCCGGTATTAAAAGGCCTTAGGCATGTTGTACAGGATGAGCCGGATGAGAAATTTTTGCTGGATAAAGATTTTATGAGGGGGATTTCACTGCTCGAAAAATATAATTTGACTTATGATATCCTGATCTTTCCACGACATTTAAAAGTGGCCAGTGAATTTGTACAATATTTCCCAAAACAGAAATTTGTGCTTGACCATATTGCCAAGCCGACGATCAAAAAGAGTGTAATTTCTCCATGGAAGGAAGATATATTGCAATTAGCGAAATATGAAAATGTGTATTGCAAAGTATCTGGCATGGTGACAGAAGCGGATTGGAACCTGTGGAAATGTGAAGATTTTATTCCTTACCTGGATGTGGTTTTTGAGGCTTTTGGGGTTGACCGGCTAATGATTGGCTCTGACTGGCCTGTTTGCAAACTGGCCGGAATGTATAAAGAGGTTATGGGTATTGTTGAAAATTATTTATCTGATGACCATGCAAAAGAGAAAGTGTTGGGACGAAATGCAATTGAGTTTTATAGCTTGTGATTATTTAACTGCAAGGGTTTTTCAAGAGTAATTATTTTTTAAGTACAGAAAAACATTTTCATTGATCTTATACTACCGGTATGGAGAAACTTAAATATAAAGCTGAACTCGGAAAAACCGGGTTGAAGGTACCACCCATTATATTTGGGACCAGTGCATTAGGCAATTTATACAAAGCATTGACGGATGAAACTAAGTTGGAAATTATATCTAATTGGT
>DAOVVI010000342.1 GCA_030637245.1 Cyclobacteriaceae bacterium | reverse complement strand
CGTTTTTCACATCCTCTTCAAGCTGCCTGGCTGCATTTTGGCCCCAGCCTTCCCGACCTACTCCTTCGAATGAAACATTGGCAAACACTCCAAAGCGATTAGGGTAATGATCGTTTGCATTTTTAATGGCTCCTTTTATCCGATCACCTGATCCGCCACTCAGATTGATCATAATGCCCATATTCATTTCATCCATATCTTCAATGAGCAAAGAAAGATCTTGTGTGCCCATCCGAAATTGATGACTGTGGATATCGATAAATGGAAATTTTGCCCTTGTTACGGGATTACCTGGTATCACCAAAGTTGACTTGGGATTGTATTCTTCAAAAGTAAGATCGGTTTGCGAGAAACCGGTACAGGACAAAAGCGACAAACTAATAGTGATTAATAATTTCATGGAAAATGGTTTTGTGATCTGAAATATCTGAATTTTTAACTAAATAAAAATGAATTATGATTTTATTTTGAAGAAGCTTATGATATTGAGGCTCCATAGAATATTGATTAAAAGTAATCTAATGTTATGCGCCAAGACATAATAATGTGTTAAATTTCCAAATAACAAATGCCAAATCTCAAATAAATTTCAATATTCAAAAAAAATCAAACTTGGATTAAATAGAATCCTGGGTTTGTAATAAACAGTTGTTTTGAAAATTGAAATTTGATTATTGAATATTATCTGCTTGCCTGCGAGGCAGGTTTGTAATTTATATTTTTAGATATGTTTTTTATAACTCTCCAAACCCACTGTATTTCAAAAAAACCAATAATGATTATCTCTAGTGTCCGATTTAAGACAATGCATGTTTGATATTGAGACAATGATTTTGTTGAGTTGCTTAAAAAAGTTTCTAATTCTCATTAAATAAGCTTTTTATCCTTTTGGCATATTTATAGTAAGTAGAATAATCAAACCTTTATACCTCATGCTAAAAAACTACATTCGTATTGCTCTCAGAAGCTATGGAAGAAACTATTTATATACCCTGATCAATATCGTTGGAATGGCGGTTGGATTGTCTGGCGTTATAATTACATTTTTATTATATGACTATGAAAACGGCTTTGATAAAAACCATAAAAATACAAGCAACATATTCCGTGTTAATTGCAATCGCATCATTGAAGGTGAGTCTCAAAAATGGGGGGTAGTCCCCTCTGCGCTCGGTCCTATTGCTGCAAGTGAATATCAGGCTATTGAAGAATATTCAAGGTTTGGCTATACCCATGCATTCTTAGTTCAGTATGAAGATATCATCCACAGAGAACAAATCACCTTTGCAGATCCAAATCTCTTTGATTTATTCTCATTTAAACTGAAAACAGGTGAAAAAGAAGTTTTTAAAGACAAAAGCAAGGCAATTATTTCTGAGCAATTTGCACGGAAATATTTTGGCGACGAAGATCCTGTAGGCAAACAATTGACTATTCGAAAAAATGATGAAATTATTAAGCAATTTCTGATTGGCGCTGTTGCTGAAAAAATCCCGATGAATTCCAGCTTTCAATTTGATATCATTACTCAATACGAAAATTTACTCGATTGCTATGCACAGAACGAATTTGATTGGAGTACGGATATTCGACCTGTACTGTATCTCAAATTGAATGACGCCTCAGCTGCCAATGAAGTTGCGGACGTACTGCAGAAGTATAGTTCGATCAACAACGAAATCAAAGAATCATGGAAAATCAATGATTTTTACCTGGTTCCGTTTAAAGAACAAAAAGACGAAGCAAGATTTATTCATTCATTCACTACAAGATCAGGTTTGCCAATATCCGCATTGTATGGCAGCTTTATTATGAACACGCTTATTCTTCTTATCGCCTGCTTCAATTTCACCAATACTTCCTTGGCCTACGCCAATAATCGTTTGAAAGAAATAGGAATCCGCAGGACATTCGGTGGTGTAAGATGGCAGGTTATCAAGCAATTTTTTACAGAAAATTTTGTTCTTTGCCTCCTCGCACTTTTACTTTCTATCGAGATTACAAATACGTGGGTAGGTTGGATGAACAAGCAATGGCCCATCGAGATCGAAACATTTTATTTCAATAACTGGAATATATCCATTAATCTAGTCATACTGCTAATAATTGTATCATTCATCGCAGGAGCATATCCGGCATTTTATATAAGCAAGTTTCACCCGACTGAAATTCTAAAAGGGAAATTAAAACTGAAAGGGAGCAATTATTTTACGAGGATTCTACTCACCTGGCAATTCAGTTTCTCCATCATGGCTATTTTCAGTGGTATAGTACTTACGCAGAATGCCCGGTTTCAAAAGACACTTGATTGGGGTTTTGACAAGGAAAACGCTTTGGTAATCCCACTCCAAACCGAAGGGAATTATACCACGCTGAAAAATGAACTTTCGAATATAAAATCTATCCAATCCATAGCAGGGACTATCCAAAACCTTGGATACGGTTCTTCAAATACTAATATTGAAATTGATGGGGAAATTCATAATGCCGACCTCTTGCTGGTTGGTGATAATTACCTGCCAACCATTGGCTGTGACATAATTAAAGGGAGAAACTTTCTTGTCAACTCTAAAAATGATGTCGTTGAATCGTTAATTGTAAATGAAGATTTTGTTAAAACGTTTGACATTAAAGATCCGCTCAACCAATCTGTATATTTAGATAAAAAACCATTTCATATTGTTGGTGTAATCAAAGATTTCATGCCCTACGGATTATTTTATCCAATAAAGCCATCGATTATACGTGTCGTACCAGAAAGTGAGTATCAACAGTTAGTGATTCGGGCAAACCAGGATGTTTTGCCTGATATCCTTGCCTCGTCTCAAACTACCTGGAAACATCTGTTTCCCAACCAACCATTTGAAGGTTTTTACATGGAAGATGTTGCCTCAGAGTCAGTACACACTAATAAAGGGATATTGGTGCAATTTGGGATATTGGCAATTTTTGCATTGTTTTTATCCATTACAGGACTGTATTCCATTGTCTCTCTTGCTGTAAATAAACGGGTAAAAGAGATCGGTATCCGAAAGGTATTAGGATCTTCGGTACAAAGTGTGATGAGATTGATGAATTATGAATTTGGAATAATTTTACTTATTGCAACAATTCTAGGCTGTGTTGGAGGCTATTACTTTATGAATAGATTTTTATCAGATATTTTTACTTATTACAATGACATTGGCCCGCTTTCATTTATTGTTGCAACGCTGATCATTTTTATACCTACTGCATTGACGTCAGGATCAAAAATATATAAAGTAGCCATGAGTAATCCGGTCGAATCTTTGCGCGACGAGTAATACAATATCGAACTGGAAAATTACAGAATTAGGTAATCACGAATTATAGCAACCGTATTTAGCCAGGATAATCCAGAAAATAATTATTGATATTTGTAAAGAAATTAGATGTCCCGACATCTTTCTATTGGCTTATGCGCTGATAAAAATTCTTAATTTTGAGTCCACTCCGAAAAGTCAGAGTTCATTGATTTTCAACTATTCTACCCTAATCCCTAAAGGGGAAGTCGTTGAAAATCAACGAACTCTGCAAAGTCCCCTGCCTCGCCGGCAGGCGGGCGGCGAGGCAGGGGCCTTTGCAGAGTTCGTTGATTGTCAACGACTTCCCGTTTATGGGTTAGGAGTCGAATAGTTGAAAATCAACGAACTCTAACTTTTCGGAGTG
>DAOVVI010000149.1 GCA_030637245.1 Cyclobacteriaceae bacterium | reverse complement strand
TCAGGTGGCGCAGGAATCAATATGATCAATGCAGATCTGTTTATTAAAATCCCATTGGCAAAAAACGTGTCTTTACAGCTTTCAAGCCGTCGCTCAATTTCCGACCTGGTGCATACTCCTACTTACGACCAGTATTTTAATCGTATTTTCAGAAAGACAGATGTGACGAGTTCCTCCGATCCCGTTGCCGATACACTCGTAGGGTCGAATGAAAAGTTTAACTTTTATGATATTACCGCAAAATTGCTTTATAACATTTCAGGCAAGGATAAATTAAGGATCAGCTTTCTAAGGGTATTTAATACGATTAATTATGAGGAAAACGCACTTGTAAATAATGTGTTGGAATCAAAAACCAGCGGATTAGAACAGCAAACCACAGCTTCAAGTATAGTTTACCGTCGTCTTTGGAGCGATAAATTAGTGACCACAGCACAGCTATATTTTTCCGGCTATGAACTTGGAGCTATCAACTTTGATGTGTTGAATGATCAGCGCCTGATCCAGGAAAATAAAATATTGGATACAGGATTGAAACTTGATGCCCGCTTCGCCCTGAGTAACACACTTGATCTTTTTACAGGCTATCAATTATTTGAAGTTGGCATTACAAACCTTGTGGATATTAACAATCCAACCTATCGGCGATTGATCAAAAGAGTGCTTCGGAGTCATGCCGCTTTTGCAGAAGGAAATTATAGTTCGGGCTCGGGCAATACAAATTTACGCCTTGGATTGCGCGCAAATTACTTTGAAAAGTTTAACCGCTTCATACTGGAGCCGCGGCTGGCTTTCAACCAAAGATTTTTCGATCATTTTTCATTTGAGGTACTCGGAGAAATGAAAAGCCAGACAACTACACAGGTTATTGATTTACAAAATGATTTTCTGGGCGTTGAAAAAAGACGTTGGGTGTTGGCTAACGAAGATGATATCCGTGTTGTCGAAAGCAAACAAGTATCAGCAGGACTTCGTTACCAGCAAGGTAATTTCCTGGTTAGTTTAGATGGCTACATCAAACAGGTAAATGGAATCACCTCATCCAGCCAGGGATTTCAGAACCAATTTCAATACGTCCGTTCGAGTGGCGCCTATGAGGTGAGCGGACTTGATTTTCTGATCAATCAACGAATTGGAAAATTCACAACCTGGCTCAGCTATTCCTATGCAGAGAATACGTACGAATTTTCTGAGTTCATTCCTCCCGTCTTTCCAAATAACCTGGACATCAGGCATACAACTACTTTTGGAAGCAGCTTTCAGACTAAAAATTTTCAGCTATCTGCAGGCCTGAACTGGCGGACAGGTAAGCCATATACAGTGGGAGCAGATATTATAGATGGGAAAATTGTTTATGAAAATCCAAACAACTCACGATTGGATGATTATCTTCGAATTGACCTTTCAGCCAAATATTTGTTTCAGTTTTCTAAGAGCGTGCGAGGAGAAATTGGAGCCTCGCTGTGGAATATTCTCGACAATCAAAATATTGTAAATATATATTTTCAGGTTGATGAAAACGACAATTTGGAAACCATTCAGCAATCAGCCCTAGGGTTCACACCAAATTTTATGTTCAGGGTGAGTTTCTGAATCATTACTGGAAAAAATTGTCCTAACCTGAAATTTACAGGTTAATGAGTTATCCTATAACCTCAAAAAATATTGTTTTCTGCGAGTTTCTATTTTATCTTTTCCAATAAAATAAAGGGGCTCTCTGATAATCAGTACACTTTGATTCCTTTTTCCAGCCATTTTGACCAGCTTTTATTATAGGTATGCACACTATCAGTTTTCATGAATTTTTTATTCATTACTTCAAAACCTTCATTTTTCCATTGGAAAATGCCCCCATAAAGATTTTTCACATCTTTATATCCCATTTCTAAAAGCTTCTCCCCGACCTTTTCACTCCTATATCCAACGGAACAATAAACAATAATCTGAGAATTCAACGGAATATCTTTGACATCATTCTCTTCAAAATGATCATAATCGATCATTCGAGCTCCTTTCAAATGGCTTATTTCATATTCATCAGCAGATCGGATATCAAGTAGTACAACAGGTAAGCCATTTTCCAGTTCTATTGCCAAATCCTTACTCAAAATTAAAGGAACAGTGTGATTATAAAGAGACTCAAGTTTTTCCTTGTAATCTTTAGTTTGACATCTTGCCATATCCAATGAAAATAAAACGACTAATAAAAACAGGAAATAAACCCTCTTCATCAATGTTTGATTGAATAATAAAAAATCCCAGCATATCCCATGGCCAGCATTAAATGAAATAAAAGGAGCCCGTAGTCTCCAATGGCAAAACCGATAACAATCCCGGCAAAGAAATAAATACTCAGTAATCCTTCGAGAAGTGTAGTCCAGGTCAGCTTATTATTGAGGTAAATATTATTTTTCCAACTGCCATTCATGCCAATTATATTAAATTTTGGCGTTCGCACGAATTGTGTTTTCAGACCCATCAAACCCTCGATAACAGCCAGGCTGTTATTAAGTGTGAAACCCATGGAAAATACAATAAACAAGGGGAAATACTTAAAATAGCCTTTTTTTGAACTTTCCGTTTCAAACCGGTTGGCTATCCAGTAGAAGTAGGAAATGGCTAAAAACCCGATTAGGAAAATACTGCCAAAATCAAAGAATAGTTTGAATTCGGGATTTTTATATTTCACATAAAGCAGTGGTATGCTGATAATCGATGCGATGAGTAGCAAAAGAAAATTTGCGCTGTTTGTCAGATGGAAAAATGCATGGATCTTATTCGTAAATTTCAAATTTGCTCTGAGTACTTTACCAAGATTTTTTTTGGCAGTTTCAGCTCCGCCTTTGGTCCATCGAAACTGTTGGGATTTTACTGCGGACATGATCACAGGCAATTCTGATGGAGAAAGGACATCCTCCAGATATTTAAATTTCCATCCCTTCATTTGTGCCCGGTAGCTCAAGTCAAGGTCTTCTGTGAGTGTATCTGCCTGCCAACCGCCGGCCTCCAGGATGCACGACTTTCGCCATATTCCTCCAGTACCATTAAAGTTTATAAAACTACCTGCTTTGCTCCTACCGGTCTGTTCAACCCGGAAATGCCCGTTCAATCCGAAAGCTTGAAGTTTGGTAAGCAAAGAAAAATTTTTATTCAAATGCTCCCATTTGGTCTGCACCATGCCAACTTTGGAATCGTCAAATTCTCTGATTGTCTCTAGAAGGAACGTTTTATGAGGCATGAAGTCAGCATCAAAAATAGCTACAAATTCGCCCCTCGAAGCCTTCAAACCAACTTGCAGCGCACCCGCTTTAAACCCGATTCGATTTTTTCTTCGGATATGCAGAATATCCAGATCTTTGAATTTCTCTTCGGATATTTTATTCTGAATAATATTCGCAGTTTCATCCGTAGAATCGTCCAATATTTGAATTTCAATGGATCCCTTTGGCCACTCAATCTCAGCCACAGAATCAAGTAATCTTTCCGCTACATATTTTTCGTTATACAGCGGCAGCTGAATAGTTACGACAGGAAACTCTGTTCTGATAATTGATTGAGTAGCATCTTCAGATTTATTGTTTCTTGCCTTTTTATACATAAAAGCAAGATGCAATTGAACCAGGCTGAACACCATGATAAACAACATACAAATTGCATATATTGAAATTAGAATTATCTCCATAATCAATTACAAATTTAACTTAATTGCCGGGGTTTTATCTGTACACTTTATCACTTCAATTCATTTAATGTCCAATCGTACGAATAATAATTCAATTTCGCATTTTCCGGCAATGGAATTGTCCTATATTTATTGATAAACAAGATTAAGTCTTTGTCACTTTTTCCAAAGTCTTGTCTGTACCAACTAAAGATCTCTGACAATTCCATCATATTTCCATCTGTCCTTATAAAATCCGGATCATTGAGGGCCAATTTTGTTTGCTGAGTTAATTGTTCTTCCAGCTTTTCAGGGTCAAAACTAAAGCTACCCAGTTTTGGACAACCCAATGCAGCACAAACCAATACAAAATGGATTCTGGAATCATTGTAAGTTCTGATCCTCTTATTTTCCAAGTCATTTAATGTTAGTTTTTCTCCGGCAATCATATGTTTCTTAATGTCAAAAAAACCGGGAATGCTTGTTGGTGATTCTACCGGATACTTTTCTATAATTTTGTTAATTACCAACAGATTATATGCATTTATGTAAAATGCCAGCTTTTCAGTCGAATCAAATGAGCTTAGATCAGCATTACTCACATAATTAACAAGATCATGGATATTATCATCATTTTTTTTGATCTGTTTATATTTTACCAATCCATCTTCAACATTCAAATGAAAGAATTCATCACTCTGGATAAAAAATTGATTTTTATCCATGCCAAAAGCCAGATTAGTGAATAATATAATTACCAGGACCAGTATTTTCTGTGTGTTATTAAAAATCATGAGCGAAGATTAAATATACCTTCCTAAGCGTCTGTCAAAAAACCGACAATAATTAATTGTTGACAAACAAAAGATGTGTTTTGTGCAAAAACCAAATAATTATGTCAAATCAAAGACAAATCAAAATACGATTAAAAGCTATTATTAAAGTTTTGATTTATAAAAGCATTTTGTTGAAATCAATAAGATTTATTCTTTTTATATTTTTATTCCATTCAGTTTCTGAAGCAGCAGAACCTTCCATGAACATTTTGCGGCAAGAGATATTTGCCTTAAATCAAAATTCAAGAATGGCCCCGGATCTATTGCTAAAGTTGGAACAAATAGAAAATCCATCATCTTTGATCATTGCTTACAAGGCAGTTTGCGAAGCACATATAGCAAAAGTTGTTTCCAATCCATTTGAAAAATACTTCTATCTTCATAAGGCAAATAAACATCTCTCACATGCCATTGACCTTGACTATAACAATATTGAGATTCGGTTTTTACGTTATGCTGTTCAGGTTCAGACTCCAAAAATTCTTGGCTTTCGGAAAAATATTGAAGAGGATAAAAAGGTAATAATGAACAGTTTCACCTCCTTTGACTGGAACCAGGTCGATCGAAAAGTAATTAATTACATTTACGATTTCATGATGGAAAATAGTGAATGCGGTGAATATGAAAAAGAGCGATTAAATTACTTTTTGAGTGAGGTAATTTGAGAATCAATGTGCGACCACCAGCCGATCGCGTGTCGTGAATGATGAACATCGAATCAAGAAAGGAAAATCAAAAGTAGTTATGCAGTCTTTCAATAAAATTCAATTAGTAGCACGCTTAAAAGTCACTGAATAGACAATAATCACTAAAGACAAAACAGAAAATACCCAAAAAGAAATCCCATAAAATCCGTTGAAAAGCGCTTTATAAAACAACGTGCCTGTCATACCTCCAATTATAGGTCCAAGGATAGGTATCCATGAATAAGCCCAGTCAGAAGTTCCTTTTCCTTCTATTGGCAACAGGGCATGCATTAATCGTGGGCCGAAGTCCCGGGCAGGATTGATGGCAAATCCTGTGGTGCCTCCAAGAGAAAATCCGATGGCTGTAATCAAGGCTCCAACAACTATTGGGTTGAGGCC
>DAOVVI010000317.1 GCA_030637245.1 Cyclobacteriaceae bacterium | reverse complement strand
TGTTGCCCTTCCCCTGTCGGCAGCACTCCAGGAAGCAGGTAATAAGGCTTCAGCCGCAGTAAAATCGCTGATCGCCTGATCTAATAACTGAATTCCATCAGATCCTTCCGGTTGAATTTTATCCGTAGTCGTAATACGCTCGACTATTACCGGAGCGGTTCCAAAATAATTCCAAAGATTGAAATTCGCGAGACCTCTTAAGAATAAGTTTTCTCCTTTTAAATGATCTCTTTGCTGCGTATTTGGAAATGCAGAAGTTTCACTTTCTTCATCTTCAGCGATCTTTTCCAGGTTTGTATTTGTCCTGTTTACCAGGTGATATATTAAATCAAAATATCTGTTAATCCTGGCATTTCCCGGCTGCAAAGTACCAAATACTTCAAAGGAAGAATCCCCCCCACCCGGAGTTAGGTCATCACCCGGAAGCGACCAGAACTCATGAAGAAAATTGTTCCCACTATATACAAACAAATCTATCACTTTTGAATATGTGCCCAACATGGCGCGTTCAAAATCTATTGCTTCATCGAAGATATCAGCTTCTGTATCTCCAAGCGGTTTCAAGTCTATATTCGATTCCTGAAAACAAGAAGTTACGATAACCAGTGTCAGAAGAATCGGAAGACATTTTTTTAGAATATTCATTTTTACTTTAGTTTTCGTTTAGACCTAATTAAAATGTTGCATTCACCCCAAATGACCATGTCACTGGTATTGGAATTTCATCATTTTCCGGATCAAGTCCAGACCAACTAGTTATTGTCATTAAATTTGAACCTGCTATATAAATTCTTACCCTGTCTATATAATCCCATTTATCTATAAACAAACCTGGAACAGTATAGCCAAAGGTTAAATTTCTTAATCTAAGGAAACTGCCTTTTTCAGCATAACGATCAGAAAATCTATTATTCCCAGCTGGATCCCCTCTGACAGCCCGAGGTAGAGAATTGGCTTTGTCATTCGAATCCCACTGATGCATATTTGATGGTGTCCAGCGATTCATCACATTTGTCCATTGATTGTTGCCCTGGCTAGCCATTTCCACGCCTCTATTTAAAGCCTGGTTGTATTTATATACACCTCCGATACCCTGGAAGAAACCGGATAGATCAAATCCTTTCCAATTAACTCCTAATGTGAAACCATAAAAGAAATCGGGAATGGTATTGCCAATATAGGTACGATCATTTAAATCGACCTGACCATCAGGATCCGGGGTATAATAATCAAAACCATTTTCCGGGTCTGGCGGGCCATGCACATCCTGGAAATACATATCTCCTGCACTTACCAGGGCAGGATCTGATTGATTATCTTCTATTTCCCTTGAATCCACTTCATCCTGACTCTGATAAATACCTTCTACTTTAAATCCCCAAAGGTAATTCATTGGAAAACCTTTCTCAATTCTATTTTGACTACCACCAAATGGCTGGTCATTCCACACTTCAACCACTTCATTATCTACTGTGGTAAAATTACCATTGACAAAATATTCAACCTCGCCAATTTTATCTCTCCATCCCAATTGAAATTCAAATCCTCTGTTTTGCACAGAAGCGATGTTAATAATTGGATTGTTATAATTACCGACACTTTGAGGGAAAGCTGCGCTTTGTAGAATATCCTCGGTTAAACGCGTATAATATTCCACAGTAGCTGATAGGCGGTTATCAAAAAACAACCCGTCAAAACCAAAATTGGATGTAGTAGTTGTTTCCCAACTTAAATCCTCAGTCGGGAAATCAGGCAAAAACAATCCATTTGCTGTGAAACCATATCCATCACCCAATCCTGATCCATAGGCATATTGAGGACTCAAATTAACACCAGATAAATAGGCAAAGGAAGCAGTTTCCTGGTTACCAAGCTGGCCCCATCCAAAACGCCATTTAAGATCATTGATCCAATTTACATTTGCCATGAAATTTTCACCGCTCATTCTCCAGGCCAATGCCACTGATGGAAATGTTCCCCAACGGTAACCCGGAGCAAACTTTGAACTCCCATCCCTGCGAACTGTTGCGTCAACATAATATTTGCTTGCAAAATTATAACTGGCCCTTGCCATATATCCCTGCAATGCTGATTTGTCAACCCATTCGCCAACAGTAGTATTATCTTCACTTTCAGTTATCTGTCGCTTTTCCGGATCTGATTGGGTAACTTGGGACGTAGCAGAAGCAAGCATTCTAAATCCATATTGCTGATCCATCGCATTTAATGTGAGGTTTATATTATGATCACCGAAATTTTCTTTCCAATCCAATGTCACATCTTTAACAATGTTATTGTTATAAGAATTTCGATAATTAATGCCCCCTAATGAGGTCCCATCACCTGTTGAATAAGGATTGCCCGGCGTTGGACTATAAAAAGTATTATCAACACTTGACCACCTTTCACGCTGATTATGGTAATAGTCAATACTGAGACTGCCTTTTAATGTTAAACCTTTATATAGTGTGAATTTAAGATAAGCTGTTCCGATATTCCTAAGAAGGTTATAATGATTTTCACTTAACCTTGAGTCTTGCGTAGTCAACCCATTCCCCGATTGTTCAGCACCGTATTTTTTTAGCCACGTAACGTTATAAGGCGGCGCATCTGCATTGCTCCCACCAAAATTAGGATGATCAGGATTTGGAGTTGTGATGGAGTCATTTGCTGTAGCTAAACCATATTTTTCTTCTACAGGGCTATTTATTGGATAATAATCATCTTCAAATAAAAGAGGTTGCCACGGTGGTGCACTTGTAGCTCCACGCAACGAAGATGCCTGGTCTATAACCTCTGAATAAGACATCCGATAATTCAAACCGGCTTCTATCCATTTTGCTACTTTCGTATTTACATTAGTAGCGAAAGAATAACGTTCTTGCTGGTTAAGTAAAATAGGCGCTTCAGTAAATGCATATCCTGCAGAAACATAATAGTTCGTCGATTCAGTTCCGCCATACACTTTCACACTTGCATCCGAATTAATTGCATTCTTATTAATATAAGGATCTTGCCAATCAAAAGTTGGTTTACCTCCTAAATAGGCATCATATCTGTACGCCGTATTTACACTATCCGGATTAAAATATCCCGGAAGAGTGAAATTTGGATTGGCTGCAAATGATTCCTGATATAAACTCGTATAATCCGAAGTATTTAATACACTATATTTTTTCGGAAAATTCTGTACGCCGTATCTGAAATTAAAATCAACTTTTGGCTTACCTTGCTTTCCCCTTTTAGTAGTAATTAATATAACTCCATTTGAAGCTCTTACACCATAAATTGCAGCGGCAGATGCATCTTTAAGGACTGAAATTGATTGGATATCATCCGGATTGATCATGGACATTACGTTTACTTCACCACGGATATCTCGTACCACAGCCGCCGCACTTTCTGCTCCGGAGCCGAATTCCGTAATCGGAACACCATCAATTACATAAAGCGGATCTGCTATACCAAAGGTAGATACACCTCGAATTCGCACTGTGGGCCGGTCTGTTGGCAGTCCACTTGGTGATGTCACCATAACGCCTGCCATTTGTCCCTGCATGGCAAATTCCGGCGCCATTGCGATGCTCTTTTCAATATCCTTTTCAGTCATCACTGATATCGCTCCGGTCAGGTCTTTCTTTTCCCTTTCACCATAACCGATAACAACGATCTCTGACAATCGGGTAACGTCAGGAGAAAGTGAAATATCTATTACAGACCTGGCGCCAATCTCCACAACTTCCTTTATAAAACCGACAGAACTGAACTCAAGTAATGCGCCTTCTTCAGGTACGTTAATTATATAATTTCCTTCAACATCCGTAATCGTCCCTGTGGTCGAACC
>DAOVVI010000111.1 GCA_030637245.1 Cyclobacteriaceae bacterium | reverse complement strand
CCGGAAGCGATTCCAATTCCAAAGGTTGTTAAAGGAGCTGCTACAGCAATCAGGGAGGCTTTTGATAAAAACGCTGATCTCGTTATACCATCGCCGGATGGATTTTCAGGACTATTATGTGTAACAAATTTGCTTACTACCCATTGACCTGCTCTAAATACATCATCAATCAAGAGCGTAAGCACTCCAAAAACCTTGGAGAAATAAAGCATTACAATCCCGGTAACAATGAATCTTTTCACATCTCTTGAAAAGAAATCAGCAGCCATAGTATTTATCAGTAGCACACTGATGATACTAAAGGCTGTTAATGTCCAAAACCCCACAATTATCCCTTTTCGCCATGGCCACGAAAGGCCCTGTACAGAAACCTTGATTGCCTGATAAATGTATAAATCAATGATTATAAAGAAAATAGAAAACCCGACAATCATTAGTACTTTACTCATATTACTTTTTTAGTTGTTCGATAAAAATTGAAAAGGGAACTCCAGACTTTCCGGAACCTAAGTTTTTCATAAACCCACCTCTAATCCCTCCAAGGCGCCTACGCTAAAGCTTCAGCGACAACATGGAGGGGAATTTGATCCTGATAGAAATTGAATTTCTCATATTCAATGAACATCGGGTTAATATTTATAGAAATGTCATATTTGAAACTTGGGCAGACGCTGTGTTTTATACTTCAAAATGAATACCCAATAAACACATATCATATAACTTCTAAAACGCCATTTGGTTACGACTTAGTTGCTGCATCGCTCAAATCAGCCCGTTACTGCTACTTAACTTCTTTTCTTTTTTTACTGCCACTGCCTCCTGCTCCTGCTACTTCCCGGGATGTTTTTTTAAGTGTATTTTCCTTAGAAGAAAGAAGTACGTTTCTTGGGAAAACTGAAGCGATCAGGCTATTCCTTTTTCAATTTAACTCCTTTCAGTCTCAAAGATATTTTATCTGATATTAAGTACATAACCGGTACGATTACCAGGGTTAAAAATGTAGCGAATATCAAACCGAATATTACTGTCCAAGCCATGGGTCCCCAGAAGTTGGCGTTGTCACCGCCTACGTAGAATTGAGGATCAAAATCGCTGAACAACGCAACATAATTTATATTCATCCCTATGGCCATAGGGATCAACCCTAGTACAGTAGTGATCGCAGTTAACAATACAGGTCTTAATCTTGTTTTCCCGGCAATTCGGATACTTTCTATAATGTCATTTAAACTCAAGTATTCATTTTCACTCAAACCGAGTTCCGCCCTTTTTCTTTGCCTGACCAAATTTATGTAGTCGATTAAAACTATTGCGTTATTCACCACAACACCGGCTAGCGAGATAATACCGATTCCTGTCATTATAATTATAAAATCCATATTGAAAGTCACCAGACCAATAAAAACACCTATGGTACTTAGTAACACAGAAGCCATAATTATGAAAGGGGAAGAAATAGAATTGAACTGTGCTACGATAATTAAGAAAATTGAAAAAATGGCTATCATTAAGGCCTTCATTAAAAATTCGCTGGACTCTTGTTGTTCTTCCTGTTCACCGGTAAATTTCAATGTATATCCTGCCGGCAATTCATAATTGGAAAGTAACAATTTAACTTCGCTCACTATTTCATTGGCATTATATCCTTCGACCACATTACTGTACAAAGAAATAACCCGATCCAGATCTTTTCGTTTTACGGAACCATAAGTTGAAGAATATTCCAGGCTTGCTACTGACGAAATTGGCACCTGTTTTAGGTTTCCCTTGTTATCTCTGAATGTTACTTTTTTATCTAAAAGTGCGTCTATGTCATACCTGTATTCATCTTTGAGTCGCAACTGGATAGGATACTCATCTTCGCCATCTTTAAATTTTGATACTTCCAGACCAAACAATGCAGTTCTCAATTCTGATGCTATCGAATAGGTTGACAGGCCGAATCTTCTGGCTTTATCCCGGTCAATATTTACGAGTAGTTCCGGTTTTCCGGTTTCCAGATCAGATTTCAGCTCCTGGATTCCAAGGATATTTTCATCGTTGATGGTTTTCATTACTCCATCAGCCACCTTTATCAATCGCTCGTAGTTCTCTCCATTGATCTCGATGTTAATAGGTTTCCCAACCGGAGGCCCCATGTTTTCTTTATCAATCGTAATTTGAACACCCGGATATTTAGTAAGCTCCTGCCTGATCTCTTCCATTACCTTCCTGGTATCCACACCGTTTCTATATTCATATTCTACAAATGAAATAGTGACCATTGATTTATTTGGCGTTTCCTCACCAGTTGGCATTTGATTGGGATCGCCGGCTCCTTCTCCAACCTGGGCAATAAAAGATTCGATCGCATCTTCGTATGGCTCAAGTAGTTCCACAATCTCATCCTCTATCCTCCTGGTAAATGCATTGGTTTCTTCAATGTCAATACCAATTGGTTTTTCTATGAAAATATTGATATAATTTGGCTCACTTTCTGGGAATAATGCTACCTTAGGCTGACTGGCTCCAAACCACATAATTGATAAAATAAGAAGGGCAAAGGTGCCGCCAAAAAACAGGTAAGGCATCCTCCCTTTAAGGGCAAATCGAATGGTTTGAGAATATCCGTTTTCCAATACCGGTAGAAATTTATATTGGAACCATTTTACACCAGGAGTTAAAATGAAGCTATTAAAAGGAGCGCCTAGAGCAATGAGCATCAATATATTGGCCAATGTATTATTCCCTGTTGCATATAATGGCACGCTAAGCAAAGCAAACATTCCGGCTATTATGAACAATCTGGTGCGATTTACTTTGGACTCTTCAACCTTCATGAGCAAAGAGGTTAATACAGGATTTATAACCAAAGCCACGAAGAGAGATGACGAAAGAACGATGATAAGGGTAATTGGCAAATATTTCATGAATTCACCCATGATACCTGTCCAAAATGCCAATGGCAGGAATGCTGCTAAAGTAGTTGCCGTAGAGGTAATGATTGGTAATGCAACCTCTCCAACTCCTTCTTTGGCAGCCCTTATCGGACTATAACCTTCCTGCATCAATCTGTAAATATTTTCTACCACCACAATGCCATTATCAACCAGCATACCTAAAGCCAGGATCAATCCAAAAAGGACCATCATATTTGCCGAATACCCAATGGCGGATAATATTGTAAAAGCCATGAACATGGACAGCGGTATGGCTATTCCTACAAAAAGCGCGTTGCGCAATCCCATGAAAAACATCAGAACTAGCGTGACAAGAATAACTCCAGTAATGATGCTGTTTTCAAGGTTGTTGACCATGCTTCGCGTAATTTTTGACTGATCGTTCGTAATTGTAATATCCAGGTCTTCCGGGAAGCGTTCTATTTTTGAAACAGCAATGATGTCTTTGATCTTTTGAGCTGTGATCAGCAGGTTTTCACCGCTTCTTTTTACTACATCCACAGTGACAACAGGAAGCCGGTTAGATCGGGAATAGCTGGTTCGTTCTTTGTATGAGTCTGTGACAGTTGCCACATCTTTCACATACACAATCCTGTAATCTTCGTCCTTTACGATGACGTCGGCAATTTCTTCTACGGCTTTAAATTCGCCGTCAACCCTTAGACTTCGCCTGAATTCGTTTGCCAGTATATTGCCGCCTGACAAGGTCACATTTTCGGCAGCTATAGCATCGTTGATGTCCTGAAAGCTGACCTCGACTGCTTCCATTTTATAGATGTCTGCATCAACTCTTATTTCGCGGTCAAGCGCTCCTTTTATTTCACATTTTGAAATCTCGCTTAGTTTTTCGATCTCATCTTCCAGGTATTCGGCATACGTTTTAAGTTCATTGATGCTGTAATCTCCTGAAATATTTATAAACATTATTGGAAGTTCAGTCAAATCAATATCAATTACATTGGGGTCGGTATCCAGATCAGTTGGCAATTCGCTTTTAGCCTTGTCAACAGCGTCTTTTACATCTTGCAGCGCCTTGGGAATATCCTCATCAGGATTAAATTCTACAATGATTGTGGAATAATCCTGAACTGAAGTAGATTTAATGTCTTTGATCCCGGACAAGGATTTTAATTCCTTCTCGATAGGCCGTGTGATCAGGTTCTCTATATCGATGGGAGAATTGCCTGGATAGGGAGTCCCAATATAAATTGTAGGGATCACAACATCAGGGTAACTTTCCTTGGGAATCGTGATGTAGGAATAGAACCCTATGATTACAATAATGAGTGTGAGAATAATGACGCTTGTACTGTTATTAATAGAAAGTGAGCTAAGCCCAAACTCCCTTACTATTTTTTCTTTCTTATTCTGGCTTTTCATGGACATGGATTACTGTAAAATACTATAAAACATTTTCGACAACTTTCACCTTACCTCCATCTGCTACATCTCTGAAACCTTCATTTATAAGCGTTTCATCACCAGTAAGTCCATTTGTTATCATAGTATTGTTTTTATAGGTGATTCCCCGGTCAATTTGTATTTTTCTTGCGATTAACTCATTGCTATCTTTTTTGGCGATAAACACGAAGTCACCTTTATTATCTTTTTGAATTAACTTAGCCGGAATTACTACCGCCCCATTTATTTCAATATCTCTTAATTTTACAATAGCCAGCAAATTTGGCTTGATTGTAAATTTCGTAAGCGGCAGTAAAGCTTCAATCGAAAAGGTTCTGTTCATTATATCAATTATCTGCCCCACAGAACTAATCCTGGATTGGATGGTTTGATTAATTGATGGAAAATGAATGACTACTTCGTCTCCTTTTTTAAATTTTCCGATGTGAGATTCACTAAGATCTGCCTTTATATACATATCCCGGTGATTTACTATCCTTACCAGGGGAGAACCCATTTGTGCCATTTCACCTTCTCTCACTAATACATTCTCGATCGTACCCGCAAAAGGAGCTCTGATCTGAGATTTAGAAATTTGAGTTTTTATATTGGCGATCTGGTTTTCTAGTGATTCTTTTCTGTTTTTGGCTTCAAGGTATTGAACCTCTGTCCCAATATTCTGGCCCCACAAATTTGACTGTTTTTCAAACATGGTTTTTGCCAGGGCATACTCCGTTTCCAACTGATCTAAACTCCTTTGATAAAGCTCTATATCCAGGCTCAGAAGGAGCTGCCCCCGTTTTACTTCATTGCCCTCTTTAATCAATATTCGATTGATATTACCCCTGTTTTCAGCACTTATCAGTACATTTTTTCTGGATTTCACTGCGCCGCTCACTTCTACATAATGCTCGAAGGTTTTCTTTTCCACATCCGTTGTTGTGATTAAGGTTGCTTTACGGTTTTTCTTTGCAAAATCAGGATCCATTGCTGAAATCTCTTTTTCAAGTTCTGTTATCGAAGTTTTAATCTTTTGCAATTTGGTTTTTTGAGATTTTAACTCTTCTTTTTTGGCTTGAAGCGGGTCCTTTTGCTCGCAAGCACTAATGGATAGAATAATAAATCCTAAGATGAATAAGATGTTGGTTCTCATTATTTTATGGTTTTTTAGTCAATTTTTAATATCCCAAGAGCTTTTTGATAGTCCACATGAGCGATCAGGGCGTCAAACAACGCATTAAAGTAATTGCTCTGTGCTTGTTTATATGCATTATCTGCTTCTATTACTTCAAGGTTAGTTCCGACACCTTCCTGGTATTTTATTTTAGAATGGTTATAGACTGATTCTGCCAATTTTGAATTTTCTTCCTGGCTTTTCAAAAGATCCAAATTGGTGACTAGCGTTTTTCGCATTTGATTTACTTCCATTTGTATGGAATTTTCAAGCATTTGTCTTTGATAGTCTAGTTGCTGTAGTTTGATCTTGTTTTGTTGGATCTTTTTTGATTTGTACAAGCCGTCAAAAATCGGCAGTTGAAAGGACAATCCGGCCAATTGATAAGTCGGCCATACCATAGGATTATTGAACTCTCCTAATTTATTGAATTCGCTAACTCCCGCGTTCATTCCCCACGAAAAGAATAGGTCGATATTTGGTAGGTATTGAACTTTATTATTTTTCATTTCTAATTCAGCAAGTTGTTTGCTTGTCTCAAGTCGAGAGT
>DAOVVI010000166.1 GCA_030637245.1 Cyclobacteriaceae bacterium | reverse complement strand
TTTTTCGAAGAAAAAAAATGCAAAATCAAATTGCTTCCTCTAAATGAAGCGATTATTTACTGGAACAGGTATGAAGGACGCGCATTTGGTTTATTTCATCTGAGTTGAATTGGGTTAAATATGGATTTTCCTTTTAGCCTTTGTTGGTCTTGTGATCAACAAAAAACATTGAATCCAAAACATTTGCTGGTGTTTTCACCAAAGGTCATTTTAAAATACTGAATGGCGAAGTATTTTTCACAGTACTTTTCAGAATTTCTTTGATGAAGATTTATCCTTACTTTTAGACATGATTTCTACTATAATTTTTGACATGGACGGCGTCATAATTGACAGTGAACCGATCCACCAACAGTTGGAGTTCGAGATGTTTGCTGAGCTTGGGCTGCACATATCAGAAGAAGAACACAAAGACTACATAGGGACTTCTGCAATTGATATGTGGACTAAAATTGGAGAGAGACACAATTTAACAAAGAGTCCCAAGGAGTTACTTCTCTATGGCAGAAAGAAGTATTGGAAATCTCTTGATGAAGGCAAAGTACCATTGGTTGAAGGAGCTTTAGATCTTATAAATATTTTTTATGAAAATAAATTCCTTATCCAGGTAGCTTCTTCGGCAACACGGCCAACAGTAGATAAAGTTCTGGAGCATTTTAGTTTGGGAAAATATTTTAAATACAGGATTGGTGGAGATGAGGTTTCTAAATCAAAACCGGAACCAGAGATATTTTTAAAGGCAGCACAACAATCCGGCTCTGATCCCGAAAATTGTCTTGTTATAGAAGATTCAGGTAATGGAGTTACAGCGGCCAAGTCTGCAGGCATGTTTTGTATTGGCTATGAAAATTCTGGCACTGGAAAGCAGAACCTTGCTCATGCTGACGTACTGGTAAAGAATTTGAATGAAATCGATCTTGTAACAATCAAGTCAATCCAATAGAATTTCGAATAATACTGCTTAAATTCATCTTCATTTTCCATAAAGAATGATTAATACCTTTTATCCTTTATATGGAATTATGAGGATATTAATCTCATGCATAAAATTAAAATCATTAAATTTATATGGTATTATTAAATTCCTCTGGAGAATTTCTGAATATCAGGATTCATTTTTTAACTAAAAATTAATATTTTTCGTCTGTATTTAACGAATTTTTTATGTTTGATAGCTTACTGGAACAATCCTTTTATGAATTTCCATCCTTCAAGGTGGCTTTATTCTCATTGCTACTGGCATTTGCACTAAGCACAATCATCGCTTTCACTTATAAGCTCACGTATCGTGGCATTTCCTTTTCAGGCAATTTTTTTCAATCGATGGTTTTGGCATCTACTGTAACCTCAATGGTAATTATGGCTGTTGGAAATAATATTGCTGCTGGATTTGGCATCATTGGCGCTATTGCCATAATCAGGTTTCGCACAAGGATCAATGACCCCCGCAATATCATGTTTATTTTTGCCAGTTTATCTGTAGGTATAGCAACAGGTGTTTATGGATATTCCATAGCTATTGCCGGGACATTAATATTCTGTTCTGTTGCATTTATGCTTTATTTTTCACCTCATGGAAGATCATCACTTTATATGTACTCATTGACATTTAATTTACAGCATGAAGAGGGAATAAAAGCAGTAACACAATTTTTGGATAAATGGTGTGAGAGCCATTTTGTAATGAGTATAGGCGATGGTAAAATGGAAGATGAAAGATATGAATATCAGATTTCTCTCAAGCAAAATGTGGATCATAAAGATCTTTACAGAAATTTTGCCACGCTTGATGGAGTCTATAATGTAAAACTCAATAGGCGCAATAATACAGAACGACTATAACCATGATAAAAAAAAGCATATTTATCATCTTTTGGATTTTTGTTGTTGTGATATTGTTGTTGTTTTCACTTGTGTTTAAAGACACGAACACTGCAATTGTTGCCCAGGTAGAGCCAATGAAAAATGCCATTTCTTATCATAAGGCAGTCAGGATCGATGAGATTTTTGTAATTCCCGGTCAAATGGTAAAACCGGGAGATGTGCTCGTTAGAGTAGAGCGGCCAGACCTGATACTTGATGTAGAAAAGAAAACTAATGAGATGAGCCGCGTCAAAATTGAGCAATCGCTCATTGAAACAAAATATGCTAATAAAATCAGGCTATTGAAGGTCAATAGCGAATCCCGAATACGGAAAATTGATGGGGAAATTGACCAACATAAAATGATTATCGAGAATAACCGGAAATTATCCAATCAATTTGGAAGCCTTACCGGCTTTGTGGATACAGTACAGCAACATGGACAATCCTATTATGAAATAGAATTGGATGTCTTGGAAAAAGAAAAGAAATATGTGCTCCAACAGTATGAATTGGAAATTAATTCGGCCGGTAAAATTCATGAGGAAGAAGCCAAATCATATATAATGCAGTTAAGTTTATTAGAAAAGGAAATGGATGTGTTGATGACGGAAGAGATGGAACTGATAAAAACGGCTGAAATCCATGGCACGATCGGTAATGTAAATGTTTAGGTTGGAGAGCTCCTTTCACCTTATACGACCATCATGTCGATTTATGAATCCAAACCAACAATTATTAAGGCGTTTATGAATGAAGGATCCAAGTATTCCATGGAAGTTGGAAAACAAGTTATGGTAGAATCAACCAATAGAAAATACAGCATAGAAGGAAGGGTATCAGAAATAGGGGCTCGTATTGTAGAATATCCAAATAGGTTGAAAGCGAATCAAAATATACCCATGTGGGGTCAGGAATTATTTATAAAAATCCCGGACGATAATAAGTTCCTGAACGGTGAACGTGTGGTTGTAATTATCAAAGAATAGATTCATGAAACCAGCCTGCCTCGCCAGCAGGCGGGCATGTCCGGAGCAATTTAAGGACCACGCCTATTGCGTGGCAGGTACATAAAGGGATAATTAGGTGCTCAGTCAAATAAGTAGGTTTCACAAATTATAAACAGATGAAAACTAAGCATATTTTCTCCATTCTTTTGTTCATTACTTTTGGTATAAATCCATGTTTTGCCCAATTTGATATGGAAGGTTTTCTGGCTACTTCCGGAGGTGATCTCTCCTTGAATCCAACCCAGGCAAAGCTCGATTTTCTCAAAGAAAACAATTTCACCGGACCATGGATAAGTAGGGTGGAATTTAGAACCCGTTCCAATAATGCTGATTTTAGCCAGGAAGATTTCAGACTTAGATTTACACCGGCCAATCCGGGAGAGCTAAAAGCCAATAAAAGATATTATTCCAAACAAGTGGACTTATTAAACCTTGAGTACCAGGAGGAGTTTAATAATGCTTTGATGCAGAGATATAAGATCATGATAGATCATTTGTTCGAATATGAAAAAATTTCAATCCTGGAAACACAATTGGGAATTAACCGGCGGTTAATAGAAATGATGAATAGTGGAACGGCAGTGTATTCTATGGATTTGGGAGATTTAATTGATTCCGAGTCCAATGAGCTTGACCTGAACCTATCAATTGAAAATTCCAGAATAAATTTAGATGAGATAGAATTTCTGATCAGGGATGTTTATGAATTTGAAGGCAAAATAGACTGGAAAGATCAGGAAGTGATTGAAGTTCAGGATATCCTCAATTTATTTGCAGAATTTAAAGATCATCCGTCGGATCAGCATATTTATTTGACAAAGATCGATCAACGAAATATGCTCGCAGCAGAGAGGTTTAATATTGAAAAATCTGAATCCCTCAGAAACATTGGTTATTTCCAGGCAGAGTATGATACAGATCGAGGGAATGAACCTTCAGATCATTTTGGTTATCAAATAGGTATTCGGATCCCAATAGTCAATCCTGATAAACCTGATTTGAACAGGAGAAAGTTGGCCTTGATGGACGATGAGGCTATTTTAGAAGAAAAAAAGGATGACCATCAAAGGGAGATGGAGTTGACCGTATTGAGGATGGATCACTTTACCCGACAATATGAGGAGATCAATATAAAGCTGACGTCAATGAGCAATCAGAATTTTTTTAGCCTTCAGAGTCCTGATAAATCCATAAAGATATCTGATCTGATTAAAATGAATGAATTTTATATAGATCTGTTGGTCAAGAAAAATCAAGTTCAAAAGCGGATTTTTGAATCTTACCTTGAGTATCTCGATCTGAATGGAAAACTTTCAGAAACTCCACTCAGGAATTATCTCTCAAAAGATTTGACGGAGTATTAGCTTTCCACCTCATCCATCACCGGAGTTTGATCTTTGATTCTAAAATCGTTATAAGCTGCCAACGCACTGATTAAAGCCATTATTGCCAAGGTGTAGTAAACAAATACCGGTACAGGAACAGGGTCTCCTGATGCGTATGAATGCAATCCTGACAGATAATAATTTACTCCAAAATATGTCATCAATACAGAGCTGAATCCAAACATAGACAGAAAATTGAAGGAAAATGTACTCCTTAATCCGGGAACTAACCTCATATGCAAAATGAATGAATAAACAATGATGGTGACCAAAGACCATGTCTCCTTGGGATCCCAGCCCCAGTACCTGCCCCAGGATTCATTTGCCCATATACCGCCAAGGAAATTGCCGATAACTAATAGTACTAATCCCACAGTTAATGACAATTCAATGATAAGTGTCAGCTCTTTAAGCGTGAGATTTACCCGATCCAAATTGCTCTTATTTCTAAATATCATAATGCACAGATTCAGAAATCCTGTCATTCCCCCAAGCGCTAAAAATCCATAACTGGCTGTGATTGTGGCCACATGAATGGTCAGCCAATATGATTTCAGTACTGGAACAAGGTTGGTTATTTCCGGATTCATCCAACTCATATGGGCGGTAAGTAAAGTAACGCCGGCCAGCAAAGCGGTTACTGAAAGAATAATTGGTGATTTTCTCATGAACATAAAACCAGCCAGCATTGTTGCCCAGGCAATATAGATCATAGATTCGTATCCATTGCTCCAGGGTGCGTGACCAGATATATACCATCTCAATCCTAAGCCAAAAGTTGGAGCCACGAAAGCTATAATCAATATTCCAATCAATATTCTTATAATAATTTTAAACTTCAGCGCCGGTTTGAAAATCTGGGCGAAGAAAAAGCCAAACAATACCATGCCCAACATCATAAACACCGGAAACAGGCTTTTGAAAATGTTTATGTTATTATAAAAAACCTCCAGGTTTACTTTTGTTTCAGAAGGGATTATTGCCGCACCTTCTTTTTCCTGGTAATTTTTTATTGCTTCCAACGCCTCATCGGCCTCGGTATATTTATTGGATTGGACTGCAGCTTTCAATTTCTCAAGATATGACTCAAACATTTTGAAAATATTATCAGCATCGCTCTTATTCATCGATTTTTCAGGATCCGCCGGCGAAGCCCAATTATTGTTGGGGTGATTTGG
>DAOVVI010000308.1 GCA_030637245.1 Cyclobacteriaceae bacterium | reverse complement strand
GGTTCAAACGCCGGAATCTATGATTGGGATATTCAAAAGGATGTGATTTATCATTCTCCAATGTGGAAAAATCTATTGGGTTATGAGGCCGATGAACTGGAAGAATTTGCTATAGACAGGTTTTATGAATTTATTCATCCAGACGATGTGTCCCGCACAAAATTAATTCTGGAGAGCCATCTTAAAAATGATTTGAGGTATGCGGTAGAGTTGAGATTGCGGACTAAAAAAGGCGAATATCAATGGTTTTCAGATTCAGGGCAAGCTGTCTGGAACGAATCCGGGAAACCTGTTAGAATGGTTGGATCTATTATAAAAATTCATGAAAGAAAGGTAGCCGAAGAGCGCATTAAAAAACAGAATAGATTGCTTGAAAAAACCAATCTGGAATTGGATAATTTCGTTTATAGCGCCTCACATGATATCCGGTCACCCCTCACCTCCATTCTTGGTTTAATTAATATTGCCTCAAAAACAAATGATAAAGACGAATTAGACGAGTGTTTTCATTTGATGAAATCCAGGGTTCACCGATTGGATGAATTTATAGAAGATATCCTTGATTTTTCAAGAAATCTTCGAGTAGATAAAAAGTTAAAAGAAATCAATCTATACTATTTCATTGAAGAGATCCTTAATAATCATGATTTCGGAGATTATTTTGAAAGACTGGACGTCAGACTCTCACTTAATTCTGATTTTGAAGTTATTTCCGATCCACTCAGGTTAAAAATTATTATCAAAAATTTACTTTCAAATTCAAGTAAATTTTCAAACCTGAGAGACGAGTCACCATGGTCGAGAATTTCTGCTTTACGGGTTGATGGAAATTTTCAGCTTATTATCGAAGATAATGGAGAAGGCATTCGGGAGGAATTTCAAGATAAGATTTTTGATATGTTCTATCGGGCATCAGAAAAATCTAAGGGATCGGGTCTTGGACTTTATATTGTAAAAGAAATGGTAGAAACTCTAAATGGTACAATAAAGCTCAATTCAGTTTATGGTGAAGGTTCCCAATTTATCATCGAGCTACCCGATCATAATTATTCACAAAAGACCGGTGATGTTGCTACTCAGGAAATAAACAATCCTTAACCCGAAAATCCACAATTTATCCTGCCTCGCCGACAGGCAGTTACTAAGTTTTAGGTTCAAAACTTTTCACTAAACCTCTCTATAACAATCGGATCCAATCCTGGATAAATATGAGCTGACCGATAATTATTTTCCCTCAAATTCAACGTAATGCCATCGTCGAAATAAAAATAGGCATCAAGGATAAAGCTCTCATAGTTCACCTTTAAGTCAGGTGTTCCATAGATATCAACTACCTGTTTATCTTCGACCCAAAAATTCAACCCTTTTTTTGTTTGTGTATCCTTGGTAATGGCAAAATAATACTGCGGAAAACTGGATACTTTGATCTGGTTAATTTCATTATCTTTAAAAAAAACATAGGAAACAGGAAGTGTGAGTAAATGTTCATATTTGACATAATATTCAAATCCTATTGCACATTCCAAAGCAATTTCAGGATCTTCATTAAACAACTCTTCTGCCAGGTAATCATCATAGGTTTTAAGGTCACCGCCGAAGCCTAAAATACTGACGACCTCTTCAAATGATTGACCAAGTTTGAGTGGTCCTACTCCAATACCTTCTTCAATGACCACATGCTGACTCTTCAAGAAAAATGGCACTGAAATAAAAATGATTAAAAGGCTTAATAATCTCATGATAAGAAAGTGTAAGATGTTTTAATTGAGTTGAAAATTGGCTATATCTATTATAAATACCAAATCTTGTTAACAAATGAACTCATTCTTGTAATAATATGGAGAAAGTTAAATTTTTTCAATCATTATTTTGTTCTAATAATGTAGAGAATTAATCTGACAAAATAAACGATGAAATCACACCCGAATGAAATGTGGCTGTTTTTCGATTGCGAATCAAGCACACATAAAAAGACCCTGGCGCTTGCAAAAAGTATTACTGAAAATATAAATGAATTCACCTTTCAGCATAATAAATTGAGCAAATTCCGTTGGGCGGAAATTCTCAGCATGCTTCAAATGCGGCCAAAAGATCTCCTTAATAAAGCAGATAATAAATACCAGGAAGAATTAGCCGGTCATGATTTTGATGATGACAATTGGCTGGAAATCTTAAGAAATAATCCGTGTATGATAAAAGGGCCAATTGCAATCATGAATGGAAAGGCCGTATTATGTATTAGTCCAAAAGATATTTATCAACTCTCTCCCTGATACAGCAAAAGAATTCCAGGATCTACATTCTATTGAAGAAATTACCTAATTTTGCGGGCTATGAAAAAAGTTGCCTTCTATACATTGGGGTGTAAGCTTAATTTTTCTGAGACCTCTTCAATCATTAGAATGTTTCAGCAGCGTGGATATCAGAAAGTAGAATTCCATGATTCACCTGATATAATTGTGATCAATACGTGCTCAGTAACTGACAATGCCGATAAAAAATGCAGACAGGTAGTAAAAGAGGCAAAGAAAGTTAGTGAAAATCCATTCATCATCATCATAGGGTGTTACGCCCAACTAAAGCCAAAAGAAATTGCCGAGATCCCTGGAGTGGACGCCGTCCTTGGAGCTTCCGAAAAATTCAGCCTTCTGGAATTACTGGATGGATTTGAAAAACATCCAAAAACCCTGGTATATGCACAAGATATCACCGAAGCAACCATATTCAACAATGCATACTCACTCAATGACCGAACAAGAACATTTCTGAAAGTACAGGATGGCTGTGATTATTCATGTTCATTCTGCACCATCCCGTTGGCGCGTGGGAAAAGCCGCAGTGATACTATTGAAAATGTACTGGATTCTGCCAAAACTATCGCTCAAAATGATGTAAAAGAAATTGTGCTAACCGGCGTAAATACCGGTGATTTTGGGATAAGAAATGGGAAGAGAGAAGAAAAATTCATTGACCTCATCAAGGAACTGGATCATATTAATGGCATAGATCGAATACGAATTTCTTCCATAGAGCCAAATTTACTGAACAGGGAAATCATCGAATTTGTTGCTTCATCTAACAAATTTGCTCATCATTTTCATATTCCGCTTCAATCCGGAAGTAATAAGATCCTTAAAGCCATGCAGCGACGTTATCTCAGGGAATTGTATGTAGAACGGGTTAATCTAATCAGGCAGACTATACCGGATTGTTGCATTGGAGTGGATGTAATTGTAGGATTTCCGGGGGAAAACGAAAAGGATTTTTTGGAAACCTACAATTTCTTGAATGAGTTGGATATTTCTTATCTCCATGTCTTCACCTATTCAGAACGACCTGATACCCTGGCTATAAATATGGAACAAGTTGTTTCACCACAAGAGAGGAGTAAAAGATCAAAAATGCTTCGTTCCCTGTCAGTGAAAAAAAGAAGATTTTTTTATGAAAAATTTGTAGGAAAAACAATGGGAGTATTGTTTGAAAAGGATGTCGAAGGAGGGAAAATTCATGGATTCACAGATAATTATATACGCGTTGCTGTTGATTTTTTTCCGGATTACATCAATCAACTCAAAGATGTAAAGCTAACAGAAGTTGGAGCCAATGGAATAATGAAGGGTGAGCCGGTCAATAAAACTATTAGTGTTGCCTGATTATTTCTTCACAAATTTTTCTTCACGATTGTCAATATATAGAAAGTATAATCCTGATTTCAAATTATATAATTCTATTTCTATACCCTTCCCTTTAGTCATCTGATTCCCATAAGAATCCACAATAGCATAGTCCGATTCTCTCGAGAGGGTAATTTTATCATCCACTAATGCCGGATAAAAGCTGATAGGTTCTACATCATTGAAATAATCAAATATCCTGCTGAAAAATATTTTACCATCTCTCTGGACATACTTAATCCTGTATTTATTGTCACCGGTATGATGTTCC
>DAOVVI010000107.1 GCA_030637245.1 Cyclobacteriaceae bacterium | reverse complement strand
GAGTAAAATTATAAATGCCGTCATGATACTTACGGCAAAACAGTGGCTAAACTGTTTTCCTATTCAAACGGGATGAAACGCTTTCGATACCCGATCCCGGATTAAAATTAATTCCTAATTCATCCAGCATACCTTCTTCCAATAAAATCAAAGAAATTGAATCTCCATTAGGGTCTATTCCTGTAATATTCAGATCAAGCAAATTTCCGGCATCTACAAAGATGGTATCCTTCAAAACATCTCCATTCACAAAAATCTCCGGAGTGTTGTTTAAAGGAGGTAAAATATTAAGCGTCAGCTTTATCGTATCTGCATTTGGAAGCTTACACTTATCAGCATCTTCTGCTACCAGATATATTTCGTATTGATCCTTAAGGCTTAAGTTTACATTTTCACAATCTATTCTCCATTGAAGATTGGTTCTTATATTAGAATTCCCGGTTTTTGTCTCAAAGTCAATTCCTGCATCATTTAAATCAAAACCAACACCGATGGCTTCCAAAATTAATAAGTCTAAAGGATCGCCGTCAAAAGCCCTGATATCAAAACTCAAATCATCTTCAATCCGGACAGTCAGTTCTTTGTTTACATGCTCATTGTCTATTAAAACGATAGGGGCATTGTTGTCAGGGAGATCAATTGTAATATTTAGTGTAATGCTGTCGCGATTATCCAATCCACATTGATCTGCATCCTCCAAATAAAATTTCAATTGAAATTCATTTTGCAAGTTAAAAGGATAGGTCTGGCAATCCGTATCCCAGTTTAAATTGAAATCGATCTTTCCATTTTCAAAAATCGTAGTATCAATCTCTATTCCATATTGAGACAGATCGAATCCATTGCCTTCAACCAAAAGCAAAAGACTGTCAAGGTCTTTATCCTCTGCTTTGAAAGCTATATTAATTATGGATCCTTCAATAAAAGATGCTGTAATTATATCCTGAACCGGTTCTATAAATTTCGGAGGTTGATTTGGAGGAGGCTCTACAAGTACAATAAGCCTAATCGTATCCATTAACGGTTGTGGACAGGTAAAATCCTGTGCAATTACATCAATGATAAATGGCTCATTCTGCAAATAAGGACAATCAGGAAGACATACCTGTACGCCTAGTGTATCTTCTGGTTGACTTATATAACCAATGTTGGTGGAAAGAATACTTTGTAAATTGGCTTCAAAATTTACAGGTTCAGCACGTATTGTTATGGTTTCACTGCCATCTTTATCTTTAATTCTGAAATCAAAACATTTTAAATCTTCCACCTTCAGTCTTATCGTATCCAGTTCGGATGTAAAAATTTCACTTGCGGGAGCCTTTACCTGGATCTCAGGCGATGTTCCCGGATCCGGGCAATCAATTACGAAAAGCTGAAAATCACGAACTACCTCGCCAATTTTCTGTCCATCCCTGAATTCCTCACACTTTACAGAAAAGACAAAAAGCCCCTCGTCAAATGGTGTCACAGTTAAAAACCCCTTTTCATTAACATCCAGGGTGGGATTTCCAGGTATCTGATAGGTGCTATTTATTCCTGACACCCAGGTTACATATGGATGAGGTGCCGGTGTAGGTGTAGGCAATGGCTCAAATTGAGAACTATTTAATGGAGTAGCAAGGCTATAGACTAAGGAATCACCATCAGGGTCAGAGCCTCTAAAATCCACATAATAAAATCTATTCACACAAGCGTAATCGCTCAAAGGAGGAAATAATTGCGGGGAAGAATTACGGAATTCTGTACCATTCCTTCTTATCGGTGGGAACTCCAGATAAAATGTCTGGCCCGTTTCATCCGGTCTAACAATGTTATTAATGATATTATTCCTGCAACACCGTTCCCAAACCATATAATAGCCTTGCGGATCAGAAAATAATGCAGGATTTAAATTAACCTCTGTAGAATAAACAATTCTGTTAGTTACCAACTTATCATTCGTACATTCAGGATTGGTATATGGAACATAACTTTCAGATTGAAAAAGCATTAAAACCGATCTGACAAACACATTATCCTTTTTTCTGAATATAGAAGCATTAATCTGCTGATCTTTGGCTTGCGGATTTCCATTAACTACATCGAAATATTGAATTTGCCGGAATAAATACCGGTCACCCTCGATATGGTGTATTTCAAATTCACCACCAACTATGTGTGTAGCTAATGAAAAATAGCTCACGAATAATTGAAACACCGCTATCAGGACTAACCTTTTCATTCAATAAATTGGAATACCCCAAAATATAATAAAAATAATCACCCGCCAAATGATATTGCTTAACTTTGCGGCCAAAATATGGGAATGAAAAATAAATTATTTGAAAATGTCTTGATTGAGACGGTCGCCGCCGAGGGTAAATGTATTGCACGAATAGATGGCCAGGCTGTATTTGTGGGGGGGGTAGCGCCGGATGACGTTGTTGATCTAAAAATAATAAGAAAGAAAAAAAGCTACCTTGAGGGAAAAGCAGTAAAATTCCATGAATATTCCAAGCAGAGAACAGAACCTTTTTGTGAACATTTCGGCCTTTGTGGTGGATGTAAGTGGCAACATTTAAGTTACCAACATCAAGTTGCCGCTAAAAGACAACAAATTATTGACAATTTTGAAAGGATTGGAAAATTCAATTTCCCTAAAATAAATCCCATCATTACTTCTGAAGACACAAAATTTTACCGGAATAAACTTGAATTTACATTTAGTAATAAGCGTTGGCTAAGTCATGAGGAAGTAAAATCAGAAGTTATAATTGATAGAAGTGGATTGGGATTTCATATCCCGAAACAATTTGATAAAATAGTAGATATAAAAAATTGCTACTTACAAAAGGAACCTTCTAATGAGATCCGAAATGCAATCCGGGATTTCGCGATCTCCAATCAGCTAAGTTTTTATAATATTTCCGAATTTCGTGGATTATTAAGGAATTTGGTTATTCGAACCAGCTCCACCGGCCAACTCATGGTTATTTTGCAATTTGGAGAAAAAGACCAAAATGGCACCAATTTGGTGATGGAATTCATTCTAAAGAGATTTCCTCAGATTGACTCACTCTATTATGTAATAAATCTTAAAAAAAATGAGACCTTCCACGATCAGGAATTGATTTTATATGCTGGGAAGCCATTTATCGAAGAGAAGATTGGGGAGCTTATATTTAAAATCGGACCAAAGTCATTTTTCCAGACAAATACCGAGCAAGCTCAAAAGTTATACGCCAAAGCAATAGAAATGGCAAAATTACAAGGCGATGAGATAGTTTATGATCTATATACCGGAACCGGGACAATTGCGAATTATGTGGCTAAAAATGTGCATAAAGTAATAGGAATAGAAACAATAAAGGAGGCTATTGACGATGCCAGGGAAAATGCAAATTTGAATAATATTTCGAATTGTTCATTTATAGCCGGAGATATCAAAGATACATTGACCAAAGAATTTATTGAACAAAACGGCAATCCGGATGTGATAATCACTGATCCTCCAAGGGCTGGAATGCATATTGATGTGGTGGAAACAATACTTCAGGCTAAACCCAATCGAATCATATATATCAGTTGTAATCCGGCTACACAAGCCAGAGATCTCGCAAGATTAACTGATGAATATGAAATTGAAGAAATTCAGCCCTTTGATATGTTTCCGCATACACACCATCTTGAAAATATTGCATCATTAAAACGTAATGAATAAATGAATAGAATAATAAAATGAGTAAATATTATTTGCAAACCATCAAAGCATTCACTCATTTAAGCATTCATTAATAGTAGAACAAAACATTATAATTGAAATGGATATTAGCAACGATCCTGAATTAGATGGAAAACAATTAGGTAGGGTTACGCAAGACTTTATAAAGGTAGCTGATCATATCAAGGAAGCCTCTTATCAAATAAGGAAAAGAGGATTTTCTGATTTTCCAATCTTCATAATAAGTAAAGCTGAAATTCCCCTTGGGCAACTACTTTATAAAAAAGATGAAGTCGGAACGAATTGGAATTATTTTGTAACCTACCTTGATGAGTTCGTCCAAAGAAAAATTATTGAAAAAGAAAAGGTAGAAGATTTTAAAAAAACCTACAAAAATCCGGATGAATTTTGCTGCCTGTTTGTGATAGATGGTGAATTTACAAAATTTATTTTTATCCCATATCCGGAAGATTAATACTTAATTTTAAAATCCTGATATTCCTGGATTGGAGATTCATACAAATTAATTTTTTCAATAAATGCCCATCCGGGGCCATTTTTACAAAGAATCACAAACTTGTCAAGAACCTCCTTATTACCCTCTACTTCTATTTGTACGGTTCCGTCTGGCCTGTTTTTCACAAATCCATTTAGCCCCATGCCTTTTGCTATTTTGTAAGCAAACGCACGATATCCAACTCCCTGGACTCTTCCTCTTACCGTAATATTATAATTGAGCTTTTTTTTCAATAGATGAATCCATCTCTTCCATTATACTTACCCCAGCAGAAACCCCAAGCCTATCTGCGCCGGCTTCGATCATTTTAATTGCAGTATCAAGGTTACGAATACCTCCGGAAGCTTTTACACCGACATTGGAATTTATGGTAGATCTTATCAGCTTAATATGCTCAACCTTTGCGCCGGCAGTGGCAAATCCTGTTGAAGTTTTTACGAAATCTGTGCCTGCGTCCTGGCATATAATTGAAGATTTAACAATTTCTTCCTCAGAAAGATAGGCAGTTTCAATAATCACCTTCATCAAGCAATCGTTATCGTGAATGAGTTGCGAGCATTTTGCAAGCTCTGTTTTTACCCAGGTCATTCCAGACTTAAAAGCTGAAACATTCATGACAATATCGAGTTCATTTGCTCCATTATCAATTGCCAGCTTTATCTCATCAAGTTTGTTTTCCGTCATTTGATAACCCAGTGGGAAACCAATGACTGTGACAAGTTGTATTCCATGATTTTTAACTTCTCTGCTTGCCTTTCTAACCCAAAATGTTGGAACGCAAACTCCGAGAAACTCATTCTCAATCGCCTCTCCAACCAATGTATCAATGTCTCTGTTAGTTAAAGTAGGTTTTAATGCTGTGTGTTCTATAAATCGATTTAGATTTATCATAAATGAATCTTAATATTTTCACCAATAGAAAAAATGGTTGGATCAAACTAAAACTATAGTTACCGTCAAGTTGCAGTTCAATACAAATATGAGTTGAAATTATTAATTAAGAAGTTGAATTCTAAATATTTGATGAAAAAGGATAAAGATTAATGATACATACCACACTCTTTGCAAAATTTCTTTTTCCCCGGAGGTCTTTTTTTGGGTTTCTTTTTATGCCCGAAATAAGTAGGGTCTGAATATTGTGGCTTCTTCATCTCTTTTGCTATCTTTTGATTTTTTTTAGCATTATCTTTCATTCTTTTTTCATACTCCTCTATCTTCTTATCAAAATCCTTACTTATCGAATACTTTACTTTTTTCTTTTTGACTTTACTGGATCCAACCTCATAAGTAGCACCGCGATCAATTTCTTTCTTATTCTTTTCCTTAGCAGGCTTATTATTTGCTGATTGAGCAAAAGAATATGAGCAAGCGACAAGAATTAATAGGATAATCAAACGAAACTGCATACACCTGTTTATTAAGTTGAAACAATTTTCCAGAAGTGAATTATAGTATGATCCACTAAAAAGATCCGTCTTACATAGTAAATTCAGATCAACTGGATTTACTTTATTAACCTGACAAAATTGATATTATTGTAATAAAAGCATTTTTTTAACTTACTCCACTACCATTAACTACCTCATCATCAGGAGTAACAAATACCAACCTGCCGTCATGGTCCTCAGCTAACAAGATCATTCCTTGTGATTCAATTCCCATAATTTTTCGCGGAGCCAAATTCACCAATACACTCACTTGTTTCCCAATTACTTCCTCAGGCTTGAAATACTTCGCTATTCCGCTAACAATAGTTCTCTTGTCCAGGCCTGTGTCCACATACATTTTAAGAAGTTTATTCGATTTCTCAACCTTTTCTGCCTCCAAAATTTTTCCAATTCTAATGTCCATCTTCACAAAATCATCATATGATATAGAATCTTTCAT
>DAOVVI010000169.1 GCA_030637245.1 Cyclobacteriaceae bacterium | reverse complement strand
TGTAAAATTCAATTTCAGTATCAGCGATTTTTTTCCTTCCTCGTTCACCTTTTATTCTGGTCGTAAGTATAGCCTGCAACTTTTTGTATGTTTCAGATTGGGTAAAATCAATATTAATATATGTGCGATGCTTTTCTGCATTGTCTTGGGCGAAACCCAAAGTATGCATGAAATACATACTAATTAGTGCAAGACTAAATATTATTCGGTTTATATGCTTATTAAAACTATTACTCATTTTATTGAATTTAAAATTTTCACTAAAAATTATTAAACGGTTACAGATTCCTTTAAATACTCATTAATTGATATCTTCCTCTTCATTAACCAATGTTGTCTCCGATACGGGAACGATAGGTACAAACTTTGAAAAGAGATAAAAGAATAGACAAAAGGAAGCAAAGCCAGCCAATGTCAATAACCATTCTATCCAGCTTATTGAATAATGAACATAATCCATTCGCGTATCCTGCATGGGAAGTAATGGTGTTTCAAGGGTAGGAATGATAATGATATATCGCTTTACCCACATGGCAACAACAACAATGGCCGAAGCAATTGCTATGTTATTGATCGTTCGGAGCTTTGGGATGGAAATGATCACAATTGGTATTATCACTCCAACAACAGCAGCAAAAATGAAAAGTATTCCGAACTCATTGAAGTCAAATAATTTATGTATTAATTCCAACTCCCATTTTTCAGACCCATACCAGCCTGTCAGATATTCGGCAAAGGTAAAATAACCATAAAGCGCACCTAGTACTAATAAAATTATGCCCAAATAATTAAAATGTTTATAAGTGATGTAATTTTCAAGATGATATAGCTTGCGGTAAACCCACAAGGCCACAATCATAACTCCTGTGCCGGAAAATACAGCGGCTACCACAAAATATGGCGCAAATATGGTGCTGTGCCATCCCGGGCGAAGCGTCATTCCAAATATCCAGGCCAATACCGAGTGAACCAATACAGCCAATGGAATAATGATAATTGACATAATCGTCAATCCACGATGGACCAATTTTTTCTGGTCAGGTGTGTCCTGATAGTTGAGTGCAAGTAACTTGTAAAAAAACTTTCTCCACTTGCCAACCTTTAAAAAGGTTTGATCCCGCAGTATGGCGAAATCATGGATCGTGGCCAGATATAAAAAGAGTAAACTACCAACCAGGTAAGTCGTAATGGCAATAACGTCCCAAATGATCGGTGATTGAATTCTTCCATATATAATAAGATGATGCAACCTGTCGAGCCTGCCCATACATAAAAGGATATATGTTGGCCCTAATATGGTTGATATTACTGTGATCATCTCCGCAATTCGTATTATCGGCTTTCTCCATTCTACATCAAGCAAATAAAGAATTCCTGAAATCAAAGCACCGGCATAACTGATCCCTATGTAGAATATAAAATTGACGATATAGACACCCCAAACGACATTATCTCTCATTCCTGTAATAATATGCCCTTCGACATATTGAAGGACGATTGCCGGCCATCCTGCTAAAAACATAAATGTCATCAAAATAAGCATTACTTTTTCAAATAGGCTCGATGATTCTAACTGGGGAGCAAACTTTTTCAGTACAGCTACGGTATTATTATCAAGTTTCATCTTGTTTCTTTTTTAATTTTTGATCTTGCTACTTTGTATCTGTCTTTAATCTCTTCCGGGAGATCTTTGAATCCTTTTTCAGGATGAAATAACCGGTTGACAGGAGGCAAATAATACACACTGGGCCTGGTACCCAGTTCTTCCTGGTACCTATATCCAGCTCGCTCATAGATCAATTGACTGAATCGTACTGTTTCCACCCCATTGGTGACCACATCTTCATTTTTATCACCATAATAGAGCACACCGTTAGGGCAGGCATCAATGCATGCAGGTAATTTATTCATACGTGCCATATCAGGGCAAAAATCGCATTTCCCAACTGTACCCGCCTTTTGAGGTACGCTGGTTTCAGGATTTCCATGCTCTTCTTCTTTGGATTTGTCCTTGGGTTCTGCCCAATTAAATACTCTTGAAGAATAGGGGCAGGCGGTCATGCAAAATTTACAGCCGATGCATCTTTCGTTATCAATCAAAACTAATCCATCTAGTCTTTTGAATGTTGCTCCCACAGGGCATACATTTACGCATGAAGGACTGTTGCAATGAAAGCAAGGTTTTGGAAACCAATAGGATGAAGTATCCTCACTGTCTTTCATCAAAAATACTTTTATCCATTCGTCTTCAGGAGGCAATTGGTGCATGCTCTGACAGCTATCAACGCACTTACGTGCATTTCGACATTTAGCCAGATCAATCACCATTACATATTCTTTGTTTGGGTCTCCCTTTCGGGCCTCCTCATTTGACACTTGGTGGGTATGCGCATGAATGGTGTCTTTATCAATTTCTGCAAGCTTACCATCAGGTAGCAGAACTTTCATCCTTTCTCCATCGCTATCTTGTTCTTTTGCATTACATGAAGTAAGCATCTCAGAACCAGCTATCGCTCCGGCGCCAAAGGAAAAACCATATTTTAAAAATTTCCTTCGGTTGGATTTTTTCTGTTTTGGTTTCTTTCTCATGATTTATTAATAATTATGGTGTCCAGGTATTCATTAAAAATATCTCGTTTAGAAGGCCGAGTGGCTGGAAAAATATAGGTGTTAGCCACATACAATATATTGAAAAAAACACCTAAAACAAAATTACAGTGACTATATTGAAGATATCTGCAAAAAAATAAATGATGGTTTTTGATTGGATCACAGAACTCTAGAAATTCAAAATTAATTCAGTTAAAAAAGGGAAAGATTATTAACAACACTATTGAGATAATTAATTCTAAACTCTTAGGTTAACCGTTCAAAATTGAATCTTGAAAGTATAAATTAGAAATATCAAATAAAACAAATCGCACATTCCATATTAAGTATGTAACATCGATAATTATCTAACTTTTGTCATAGTTTTGCATTATTAATTTAGCTTAATTTGCCCCTTCAATCACAAACATAAAAGACTAAATTTTATTTGGTATTAATTTCTTTTATACAAGAAAAGAAGATCAAAGAATTAAAACAGGATTTAATAATATGAAATTTTTTAAATTTTTATTTTCAGGAACCTTTATGGGCCTATTATTAGTCATATTTGCCATCTCAATTGGATATGCAACTATTATTGAAAATGATTTTGATGCTACTACCGCCAAAATGCTCATCTACAATGCAAGATGGTTTGAGGCGCTTATGCTGTTGATGATCGTCAACTTTTCAGGCGCGATATTCACAAGACAATTGTACAGAAAAAGTAAACTGAACATACTAGCAATCCATATCTCATTGATAATTATAATTATAGGGGCTGCACTAACCCGCTATATAGGATTTGAAGGGCAAATGCACATCAGGCAAGGCCAGACTACAAACCGATATTTATCCACTGATACCTACTTCAATGTACAGGTAGATGATGGAAAAGAAAAAACAAATGTCAGTAAAAGGATTTGGTTGTCACCGGTTCGTGAAAAACTATACAAAGAAACCATTGGTGTGAGTAATTCGGAATTTAATGTTTCCATAGAACGATACATACCAAATGCAGTAGAAGCACTGGTCTCTGATGCGAATGGAGTAGCCATGTTAAGTTTGGTCTCTGCAGGTATGCAAGGAAGGAAAGACATTAACTTGAAATTTGGAGAATCCACTACCTTGAGTGGCTTAGGGGTGAGTTTTGGTGATACGACCAAGCAGGGAAACCTTCAATTCATTTTAATGAATGGAGCATTATTCATGAAATCACCGGTTGAAATCACCGGAAACTCTATGGCAGGAGGAAGCAAGGTAAATACACCTTTGTCTGTTGGTGAATTCTTACCGGTAGCGTCAAGGCAGGTTTTTAAGTTCTCCAACATGAATTTGATGATCAAAGATTTTGCCGAAAAGGCATCATTTTCTTATGTCCCTTCCTCAAATGAAAATCAACAGGTGGTAAGGGTAGCGAAAGTTAAGATTGAGAATGAAGCGATAAATACAGAAATATTTGTGAAGTGGGGTAAATGGGAAGAGCTAAATTTAAATGGCATTAATTTATCTTTTAAAATAGGGAACCAGACCTGGGTACTGCCTTTTAATTTGCGCCTCAATGAATTTCAACTTGACCGATATCCCGGATCAATGAGCCCTTCTTCATTTGCCAGTGAAATTACGCTTATCGATGAAGAAAATAATGTTGAAAAACCATACCGGATTTTCATGAATAACATACTGGAATATAAAGGTTATCGATTTTACCAGTCTTCTTACGACAATGATGAAAAAGGAACTGTATTATCTGTAAATCATGATTATTGGGGTACGATGGTTACGTACTTTGGATATTTTCTGCTTTTTGGAACTTTAATTATTTCCTTTTTCACGAAGAAAACCCGTTTCAGCAGAGTTTCGCAGCAGATAAAAGAAACTCATGAACAACGAAAAAAATTACTTGTTTCCGTAAGTTTAATTTTATTCACTTTCATTGGCGGTCATAATGTATTTGCGCAAAACAATAATGTAATTAGTAAAGAACATGCTGCATCATTCGGCAAGTTACTGGTTCAAAAAAAGGAGGGTAGAATAATTCCGGTGAATACGGTTGCCAATCAGATCCTTATGAAAATCTACAAGAAAAGCAGTTATAAGGGATTAACAGCCGACCAGGTATTTTTAGGAATGATCTTGGATCCACAGTTATGGCAGAGTAAACGAATGATCAAGGTTGGCGACCCTGCATTACAAAATATGCTCGGCATCAAAGGTAAATATGCCGGTATCAATAATTTTTTTAATGAAAAAGGACAATATATTCTTAAAGCTCAAATCGATGCAGCTTATGCAAAAAAACCAGCCTTGCGAAATATGTTTGATAAGGAATTGATCTATGTTGATGAAAGGGTAAACGTAAGCTATATGGCATACAGTGGATCATTGTTGAAGTTTTTCCCAATACCAAATCACCCCAACAATAATTGGGCTTCGCCGGCGGATCCTGAAAAATCGATGAATAAGAGCGATGCTGATAATATTTTCAAAATGTTTGAGTCATATCTTGAGAAATTGAAAGCTGCCGTCCAATCCAATAATTATACCGAGGCAAATGAGGCTTTAGAAGCAATTAAAGTTTATCAGAACAAAGAAGGAGGAGAACTAATCCCGCCAGAAATAAAGGTCAATCTGGAAGTATTTTATAACAATATAAACATTTTCAAAAGCCTGTTTCCGGTGTTTATGATGTTGGGCATGGTATTGTTTGGCTTTTTCTTTACACAGATTTTCAAACCGGCGCTGAAGTTTAAAATTATTATAAGAATATTGATTGGAATATTGATTATAGCTTTCGTGGCTCAAACTTTTGGTTTAGGATTG
>DAOVVI010000283.1 GCA_030637245.1 Cyclobacteriaceae bacterium | reverse complement strand
ATTTCCATTATTATCTTCAGCAATTACAATTGATAAGTTACTTTCGATATGCAGCCAGTGAAAACTGTGGGGATGAAAATGAATACCTGTCTCTCCGCCATATAACCTGGCTTTGGTTTGCAGATATTCATAAACTGGCATTTCCTCTATTACCGAATCTATTGGAGACAGAAATATATAATTGTCGATATAATTAAAAAAAGGATTGAATGAGAAGTTGAAATGTCCCGAGCGGTAATCAAATGTAAAATCAATTTGGGTGGCATATTCACTTTCCAGATTCGGATTACCTAATTCATAACGGTGAGTGCCTTCATGCACACCATCTGACAAAAGCTCAGATGTATTTGGAGCCCTGAAACCGGAAGCTAAATTAATTCTAAAAATGATATTTTCTCCACCATACATACCACCTGCGGAATAATTAAGGTTTCCATAAGTTTTCCTCAATGAAGGAAAATCAGTCTCCTCTGTCACTTGTTCCCGGGTGTCAATAACCCGGCGATCACCCCTCAAGCCAAGCTGAAATTGAAAGTTTTTAATGTCATAATTCGCAAGGGAAAAAAGGCCAAAATCATTAGTGGTCGCATCAGGGATCAATGTCTCTTCACCAAAATTGTCGTTGGTTTGGTGCATCCCCTGTGATCCGGCAATCACACTTAAATGATCTCCTATGGAGGAAGAGTACCATTTCAGGTTATATGTAAGTGATTTGAGTATCATATCCAATGCCGCAATAGTTGTGTTTTCTTCAAATTCTTCGCGATCATTTTCAGAAAAACCTAAAACCAGATTTACACGTGCATCATGGATATAAAAGGTATTATCAAAACTAATGTTGTGATGGTTAATTTTTTGAAATGGTAATTTTGGTGAACGTGTTGTTTCTTTGGAGTATTCGGCTTCTTTTGTAATACCAAAATTATTTTGAAGAAAGCTATAGTGAAAGTTTGAAACCCATTTCCTTGTATTGTATCCTATGGAAGATTTAAAGCTTTTTTCATCAAATCTTGTGTTAGACACGCGTTCACCACCCAGTATTTTATAATCTGCGTTGGAGATATAGCCTCCAAAAACATTCATTTTAAATTCATTATTATGCATCTTGATACCAAGATCATTATAAGTTCCAAGTGCATTTGATAAAACTCGAGTATTAAAATTCCCTTCCAGATGATTGTGTTGAGCGTATCTTTCATCGATAAAATAGAGCACTCCACCAATAGCATCAGAACCGTAGAGCAATGATGCCGGCCCTTTGATCACTTCTACACTTTCCACACCTATATCAGATACCCCAAGCCCATGTTCAGCGCCCCATTGCTGATTTTCAATACGGATTCCCTGAGCATAGGTCACAATTCTGTTTCCGGATAGTCCACGGATAACGGGTTTGCCTATGCCTGTTCCGGTGGTATTTTGATCCACGCCTGGAATATTACTAATTGCTTCTGCTAATGTTATTGAGGAGTGTTCGATCTGTGAAAGATTTTTCCGTTCAATACTAACAATGTTTTCTCCTTGTAATTTTCCACCAGGAACAGAAAAAACTACTTCTTCCAAGTCAATGTGGCTGGGTTCAATGTAAAATATTTTTTCATGGATTTCATTTATGTCAATCTCTTCATGGAGTGTTTTATATCCCATAAATGAAATTTGAATATGTATTTTACTATTGAGGAGATCGTCAAGAACAAATATTCCATTTTCATCCGTAGATGTTCCGGTTTGCAGTTCCATAAAAAAGACATCTGCAAATGGAATAGGTTCATTGGTTTCTTTATCCAATACCTTGCCTTTAAACTGCTGAGCCAGAGAAGAAAATGAAATCAGAGAGAATATGAACAGATATATCAGTCGGGCAATCATTATTTTTATTTATGCAATAATGTTGCAAATATACGATTTTAGAAAATGGTTGTCATAAAGAACATGAGATTAATTGTGATTTTTGAAAGGAGTCTGTTAAAGACCTGTATGCTTTTTGAGCAATCATCTCCCCAACTGGCCGCAGATTAAGAATAGCGATTCTACGACCTAAAACGTAATATTATTGACGACTCTAATTATCCGTTTCGATGTTATCCTCTGTATCGTTTAACCAGGTCAAAAACATTTTATATCCCAGAGAAATAACTATGGCTCCGGTAAATAAACCAATAAAACCAGACAGCATAAATCCACCTATAACTCCCAAGAAAATTACCAACATGGGAACCGGAGCACCTTTGCCAAGCAAAATAGGTTTTAGTATATTATCTGAAGCTCCGGCAAGAAGAAGATAAACGGTCCAAAGTGTTGCGGGAAGCACAGTTGTTGTAGAAAACAGATAAAGAACTATAGGTAATATCACCAGAAGTGGGGGCAGTTGGAGAATGGCCAGAATCAAAACTAACAACGCCCAAAGTCCAGCATATGGAACTCCTGCCAACAAAAATCCTAAGCCTACCAGTACGGATTGAATTAGTGCTACTCCGATAACTCCTTTGGTTACATTTCGCACAATTGTTTCAGTGACATCTGTAAATTCATCTCCCCTTGCGCCTACCAGCTTTTTGAAAAACTTTCTTGCTGTACTATCCGTACCTTTTGTCGCCAAAAGGATACCTGCAATTACGGTTGCAAAAATAAATTGGAGTACGCTTCCTCCCATACTGAGTACACCTTCTAACAATGTGCCGACAACATCGGTGATTTGATCTTTATATTTTATAATTGCTTGTTCCAGATTGTCAGAGGCCAACTTCCACGTATCATAAATCATATCGCCTACGACTGGCCATTCAGCAACTTTCTCAGATGGAGGAGGAATTGTGAGTGTGCCGTCATTCAGACTTTTGTTAATTTCTTTTACTCCGGTTACCATAGAATCAAGAAATAGCCAACTGGGAATCAGAATTATCATCAAGCCCGAAATAATGATAATTGCAGAGGCTAGTTTGGGTTTGTCGCCAAGTTTTGCATTTAATGTATCATATAGTGGCGCTGATGCTAAAGCTAAAATTACGCCCCAAATAATGACACCGGCAAATGGATAAAGAATCTGAAAACACCATGCCAATAATAAAATTAGAAAACCAAGTCTTATTGCTGTTTCAATAGTATAGTGAATGGTCGAATTTAATTTTGGATCCTCTTTCATGGATAGGTTTTTATAGGTGTCAAAATGTAGTTAGGTCTCAATATTAAACTTATTTAGGGTCTGCTCAAATTTAAATTGCTATTTTGAAAAATAAGTGTGCTGTAGATTTGGAATATTTTTTTATTCAAAACCACAACAATAGCCGGGTTATTGTGAGGATTTTGAAGGAGAAAATATTTCAAAGATGTGGTACAATTATACATCATAAATGTAATTTATATTTGAGGAGATCCTTAGCTCAGAAGTAACAATGGAAAAGAAAAGAGCTTGTCAAATGAATGCATGACAAGCTCAAATATTTTGTTTGGTCTTCTAATAGATAAACTCTCTCAATCAATAATTGAAGGTCACCCATGAGTAACTACCCACTTTCCATCCATCTTTGTTTTCTCCGGCTAATAGGGTGACCAGCGAGCTTGTATGTACTTGTTTATCGTTATTATAAACTCGAATTCTTGTCCTGAAACTAGTGACAAAAAATTTATCTTTTACTTCTGTATAAAGAAATTTTGTTTGCCCAAATGAAATGGAAATGTTATTACCCAGCATTAACTCTTGAAGGTGCTCTTCAAAATTTGAGTCGTTATTTCGTTGCACCGATGGGATATTTTCTGTATTAATGCGTACGGTGCTTGTCGTATATTTTGGAAGAAAATATTGTAGTAATTCATTGGTGTCATTGGTTTTAGTCATGGAAGCCCAACCTTTATGAATGTTATTCACAAGGGCTTCAATAGCTTCTTCTTCCTGATTGCTCGGTTTGTAAACGGGAACTTCGCCTGCTAACTTATTTACCCGGCTTTGAAGTTTGTGCACCACTGTTGTCAGGCTGTCAGCTTCTTTTGTCACCATGCGGGTTTCAAGCAATTGACTTTGATATTGATCATTTAGCTCAGTGTTTTCCTTTGTCAGATTTTCAATTTGCCCGCTATTGTCTTCGCAACTTAAAAAAGCTCATAGAACTAAGATCAACGGGAAATACGTGATTTTTTTAATGTTTGTTTTCATGATTTGTGT
>DAOVVI010000047.1 GCA_030637245.1 Cyclobacteriaceae bacterium | reverse complement strand
GCCTCTCCTTCTTCAGTCTGACTTTCTTCCCTGAAGTGTCCTCCGCATGATTCATTACGATCCAATGCATCAATAACCATCAATTCACCCAGCTCCATGAAATCTGCTACTCTCAATGCTTTTTCCAAGGTCATATTGAGTTCTTCATTCACACCGAGAACTTTAACATCTTTCCAGTATTCTTCTCTTAATTTCTGAATTTCAACCTGGGCTTCTTTCAGGTCTTTTTCATTTCTGGCCATCCCACATTTTTCCCACATTATCTTGCCCAACTCCCTATGGAAATGGTCAACAGTTTTGCTTCCTTTTATATTTAAAAGCTTATTGATTCGATCCTTAATTTCTTTTTCTGCTTCCTGAAATGCCGGATGGTCGGTCGATACTTTATCGTTTGGCATATCTGCCAGATAATTACCAATGGTGTATGGAATCACAAAATAGCCGTCAGCCAGACCTTGCATCAAAGCTGAAGCTCCTAGTCTGTTTGCTCCATGATCTGAGAAATTACACTCACCTGTCGCAAACAACCCGGGAATTGTAGTTTCAAGATTGTAATCGACCCAAAGTCCTCCCATCGTATAGTGGACAGCCGGATAGATCATCATTGGAGTTTCATATGGATTATCAGCAGTGATCATTTCATACATCTGGAACAAGTTTCCGTATTTTGCCTTAATTACGTCAACGCCATCTCTTTCGAGCGCATCTCTGAAATCGAGGAATACAGCCAATCCTGTCTCTCCAACTCCTTTGCCTTCATCGCACATATTCTTTGCATTTCTTGAGGCTACATCCCTCGGGACTAAGTTTCCAAATGACGGATAAATTCTCTCCAAATAATAATCTCTGTCTTCTTCAACAATGTCAACAGGTTTGATCGTTCCTTTCTGCAGCTTTTCTGCAATCTCCTTATCTTTTGGCACCCAAACCCTGCCATCATTTCTCAATGATTCAGACATCAATGTCAGTTTTGATTGCTGATCGCCATGCATAGGGATACATGTTGGGTGAATCTGGGTAAAACAAGGATCGCCAAAGAATGCTCCTTTTTTATAAGCTCTCCAAACTGCAGATCCATTGCAGCCCATGGCATTTGTAGATAAGAAGAAAACGTTTCCATATCCACCGGTCGCCAAAACTACGGTATGAGCGCTGTGCGATTCTATTTTCCCTGTTACAAGGTTTCGAGTAATAATACCTCTGGCCTTTCCATCAACGATCACTACATCAAGCATTTCATTCCTGGTGTACATAGTTACCTTGCCTGTGGCTATTTGACGGCTTAAGGCAGAATATGCACCCAATAATAATTGTTGCCCGGTTTGACCACGAGCATAAAATGTTCGGGAGACTTGTGCTCCACCAAAGGACCTGTTATCCAGTAATCCTCCATATTCTCTTGCAAATGGAACACCCTGAGCCACGCACTGGTCAATAATATTATTGCTAACCTCCGCAAGCCGGTAAACATTCGCTTCTCTCGACCTGTAGTCTCCTCCTTTTATTGTATCATAAAAAAGTCGGAATATACTATCACCATCATTTTGGTAGTTTTTAGCAGCGTTGATCCCGCCTTGTGCAGAAATACTATGTGCTCTCCTCGGACTATCCTGATAACAGAATGCCTTTACATTGTAACCAAGCTCACCAAATGATGCGGCGGCGGCACCTCCCGCAAGTCCTGTACCTACCACAATTATATCGTACTTTCTCTTGTTGGATGGATTTACCAGCTTTAGGTTAAATTTGTGTTTCGTCCATTTTTCGGCTAACGGGCCTTCTGGAATTTTCGAATCAAGGGACATAATATATTTTTTAGGTTCTATATTTATTTTAGTAGTAATTAATAAATGTGCAAATGATAAAATGCGTAAATGATTAAATACATAAATGTTATTTATTGTTTATGTAGGATGAATTTTTAGCTTTTGACATTATTTTTGTTATTTCATTTGCCTCCTTTGTGAGCCTCAATAATTCTTCTCTGTCATTGGACAAATTAGCCTCATTTATTATATCTAACCAATATTCAGATTCATCTGATTCTTCTACTACAATACAAATTTTACTGAAAAACTCAGATTTAGACCTGGCTCTACAAGCCGCACGATAATTAGCCCCTGTTGAAGTTGCACATTTTACGAGTTGGTATGTTACAACGGATGAGGCTTTACATGTATTTAATGAATCACAAAAAATAATAACATCTACTGCAAATTTTCTAGCTCTAATTTTTAATCTTTCAATAAAAATTTCTTTCTCTGTCATTATATTATACTAAGATTGATTTAATCATTCTATCATTCAACCATTCTATCATTCCCACATTATACATCAAAGAAATAGACATAAACAGGCATCGTTGCAAACGCCAAAGGAACTATTATAGCATATGCAATTCCGATTGCTTTTATAGCCGGTGTATATTTTTTGTGTTCTAAGCCCAGCGTCTGGAAGGCGCTTTGAAATCCGTGCTTTAGATGAAGAAACAAAGCTACTAATCCCACTAGATATGATATCAAAGCAAATGTGGTTTTAAATTGTTGAATTACCAGTATATAAATATCTTTATTCCCATTGGCGTCTTCAACAAACTGATAGCCTCCATTATGTTTATACTGCCACCAGAAATCTTTAAGGTGCAATAAAATGAAAGCTAAAATTAATAATCCCAATAATGTCATGCTTCTTGAAGACCATGTGCTGTTTTCCTTTGCATTTTGAACTTTATATTTCACCGGTCTTGCCGAACTATTCGAAAAATAAAGAATAATCGCAATGACCACATGTAGAATAATTCCTGCATAAAGCAGATAAGAAACTGCTCCAATCAACGGGTTTGTTGACATGAATGCTGCATAGGTGTTAAATGCCAAGCCATTATCATTACTGAAAATAGCCAAATTGCCAATCAAGTGAATTGTTAAGAAGGATATCAAAAACAATCCTGTCAGTGACATCAAGAGCTTCTTCCCGAGCGTACTACTTAGCATTTTTATAATCCAACTCATACTTGTTTGATTTTTAAATAATTAGAAAATTGCAAATTAATTGAAGAAAGATAGAATATCTAAGTGAATATTAAAATTAGTGACAAATTTGTAATTATTCTTAATTATGAAAATGATAATTATCACTTTCAAGACAAATATTGTAACCTATTTAGGTTTTTTCTTGTTTGGTTTATACTAAAAGTTTAAAATTCGATTTAATTAAGTAGTGTCCGTATGAAAACTGTCAATTTTTTACGAAATGGAATATTTTGGATGCCCGCCTGCTGGCGAGGCAGGAGATTTTTAATTTTTGAAATGAGTTGATGCTTGTGTATCAACGAATTGAAAAAGGTAAAAAAATCGCCAAAAGAAACATTTCTAATTTTGTAGAGTTTTCTTACTGACACTAAGTAGTAAAGGTATATTCAAAGTATGAAAAAGAATTTTCAGATCGTATTTGCCTGTTTAATCCTCTTTTCTTTTTTCTCCGAGGTGAAAGCTACACATATTAGAGCAGGTGAAGTAACCGCCGACTTAATTTCCTGCTTAAATTTTTCCTATCGCTTTACTGTAACAGGATATACAGACCTGGGTTCTGACGTCATTTTTGGAGGTGGAGAAATAAATTACGGAGACGGTGTAATTGAAACTTTCGAAACAGGTGATTTTGATGTTTTCGAAGACTTGGGAGATCTGAGAGCAATCAATATTTATTTTAAAGATCATACCTTCCCCGGACCCGGAATATATAAAATAAGCTTTAGGGAATTTAACAGGAATGCCGATATCGTAAACATGGATAACTCGGTAAATACGCCTTTCTATGTGGAAACAGTTATCATCATTGATCCTTTTTTTGGCTGCAATAATACTCCCAAACTATTAAATCCTCCTATTGATGATGCTTGCGTGGGAGTGACGTATCTGCACAATGCAGGAGCCATTGATGCTGACGGAGACAGTCTTTCATATGAATTTACAATACCAAAGCAGGACCAGGATATCCCTGTAGTGAATTACAGATTCCCTGATGATCACGATATAGCGCTTTATGATGCAAAAAATGAAGATAAAACCGGTCCGGCCACATTTACCCTAGACCAGTTAACAGGAGACATAGTCTGGGACGCCCCTGGTGGCGAAGGTGAATACAACTGGGCTTTCAAGATTATAGAGTGGAGAAAAATAGAAGGAGTATGGTACAAACTTGGCTATGTGACAAGGGATATGCAGGTAAATGTGACCGATTGTAACAATGAACCCCCCGAAATAGAACCGCCGCCGGATACATGTGTGGTTGCCGGAGATTTACTACAGGAAGAAATAATCGCTACAGATCCGGATAATGACCCGATCATATTAACTTCATTTGGAAGCGTATATGAATTTAATTCAAGTCCTGCTTCCTATTCTCCATACCCTGACGTAGTTCAGGCTTCACCTGCCAAATTGAATTTTTCATGGCAGACAAACTGTTCGCACGTGAGAGAACGCGAATATCAGGTACGATTCAAAGCTGTTGACCAGCCTGACATATCCCAGGGTGAAGGCCCGAAACTTGCCGACTTTGCCACCTGGTTTATCAGGGTTGTTGGTCCGCCACCGGAAGGTTTAATCTCAGAACAAGGCAAAGGGAATAAGGTGAATTTGTCCTGGGATTCTTACAGTTGTCAAAATGCTACCCAAATGCAGGTCTGGAGAAGAGTGGATAGTTTTGCGTTCGAACCGGGTCATTGTGAACTGGGCATGCCGGATTACGCAGGTTACGAATTGATTAATACACTGGATATTGATCAAACCAACTATCTCGATGATAATCTGGAATATGGCGCTACGTATTGCTATCGACTTGTAGCTGTCTTTCAGGATCCTGCGGGAGGAGAAAGTATTGTGTCAGAAGAGGCATGCGTGATGATCGAAGAATTTGAAGGCGATTTTGGATCGCTAATTACAAATGTTTCGGTAACGGAAACTGATCTGTCAAATGGTGAAATATTTATTAAGTGGATTTCGCCTTTCGATATCGATCAATCCAAGTATCCCCCTCCCTACAAATATGAATTGTACAGAGGTGAAGATTTTACATCCTCTCAAATGACCTTAATTTCCGGAGGGCAGATTACTGATACTACTTTTACCGACAAGGGATTGAATACCGTAAGCACTCCATATAATTATAAAATTATCGTGTATGACAATGATAATGATGCCATTGATACTACATCTACTGCATCATCAGTACGATTGAACCCTTCTCCAATTACAGGAGCTTTGGAATTGACCTGGGATGCAATTGTACCATGGTCTAACATTTCTCAAAAATATCCCATGCACCTGATTTACAGGGACAATATTGATCCTAATGACCCGAAAAAATTAGTGTTATTGGATAGCGTAAATGTAGCCCAAAGTGGTTTTCTTTATCTCGATGAGGGTCTTATTGATACCCAGGAATATTGTTATTATGTGACAACCAGGGGTACCTATGGCAATGATAAAATAATGGAACCTTTGGTCAATGATTCACAGATCGCTTGTGCTCAACCCAATGATACCATCTCTCCCTGTCCGCCAAAGGATTTTGTAATCGTCAATTTAAATCTGGATTCGGTTTGCGCTGATTTTTTAAATGATAAACCATGCAGCTTCAACGATTTTTTCAACGAACTGAACTGGGAAGTGAATACAGATCCGGAGTGTGATGAGGATGTTCGGAGTTATAACATCTATTTCTCTGAAACTGGAGATGAAGGCACATTTGAACTGATTGATAATGTAATAAATACTTCCTATATCCATGACGGTTTAACCTCGTTTAAGGGTTGTTATAAAATTTCAGCAGTAGATCGATCTGGAAATGAAAGTGAGCTCACAGAAGCACTTTGCAACGACAATTGCCCATTCTATGAATTACCAAATGTTTTCACTCCAAACGAAGATGGAATAAATGACACATTTCAGGCATTTAATATTTTTGATGAATCGGAAAATGTGAACAAGTGTCCAAGGTTTGTGAAAAATGTTGACTTTTATGTCTATGACCGCAACGGAAAAGAAGTCTATAACAATCTTGACGAAGTGGAAAAAAGTATCCTGATCAAATGGGATGGCAGAAACAACAATGGCAAAGAATTGCCAAGCGGTGTGTACTACTATTTAGCTGACGTCACCTTCGATGCTTTAGACAAAGACCTGCAAAAAGCAGAATATAAGGGGTGGATACAACTCTTTAGGTAAATCTACTTCAGTCGCTCGAATTCATATTCAAATGCATTGAATATGAATGCTGATTGAAAAAGTAATCTCTCTGAGCGTAGAGAAAAATCGGTTGGCTATTTGGGAGAATCCCGCTGGCTGGCAGGATTGCAGACAATCCGACTCAATTAATATCATGCCAGCACATCACCGGTTTTATGGATGGATCAAAAACACCTTTTTTTCCATACCTTACTAACCTGCCGCCAGCGCTACCTCCACGTGGGAAAAACAATGCATGATCTGAAACAGTATGCATTCTCTCTCTTTGATCATAAGTAAAACTATTATAATTACCGGCATTGTAATCCATGAAATTGGTGGACAGGAATCGTTTATCTTCACAATCAAACCTAAAATCGCCATCAAGTGAACTAGCTGTATTTACATAATCTTGTGTATCATTAACATGATCGCTGTTGAAACAACTGGTTGAACCTTCGCTCACCCAGGTATGTTCAAGGGCCAGGTAATGACCAATTTCGTGAGCCAAAACAGAATTGTAGCTCCCAAAATGATTATTATTAAACATTATACCATAGTAATAATTCAACTTGAAATTCACATCCGTAGTGGTAGTTACTCCGGGAAGTGTCTCACTGAAGAGCGTAGGGAAAAAGGCAAAGCTAAAATTGTCATCCACATTGAGCACAAACACATTGAGGTATTGATCGGGGTCCCACATATTGTCAAACATAAGCTCGTTAGCTTCATCGCCAAATGTTTCAAACTCATCTGTGATTACCTGCATCCTGTGAATCCCCATTTCATCCAGTATGGCTCCGTCAGGATCCTTACTTGCCAATTCAAATTGGATGTAACTATCGACCGCATTCATGCTTTTTGTCAGATTTGTCCTGTGTGTGTTGGCATAGGCGTTATTTAACCTGGCCAGTTCATTCTGAACATCACTAGCTGATCGATTATCTGTCGAACCCACAGGATCGCCATTATGTACAATATGGAATATTATTGGTAATGTTTCAGTTTCCATGGCAACATCTTCCCGTGAATAGATTTTAAGGACATTGCTTTTTGTGCCATAAGCCACTATCTGCGCATGTATTTCACCAGGATTGTCAATAGGTATATTCGTAATCCTGTTATAGGTTATGTCATCCACGTTTAATTCAAATACATTCAGATCCACTATATTATCTTCAAAATCCCAAATCGTATATTCAAAATTATAGCTTGTTTTTCCAGCTAACGCATAAAAATTGCGTGTATCGTCAGATAAATCCAGGTCTATACGCTTAATACCACTAGTCGGGTCTAATACTTCTATATCCAATAAATTGCTTGTTTTACCCCCCATAGTAATGGATACGGTTAAACGACCATTAGGAAAATCTGTTAACTTCCGGCTGTTGATCTTTTCCCCATCGACATAAAAATCAAAGACATGGCGGTTCGTATCCAGGAGATGCACATTGCCAAGTGTGTCTGTTATTGACACATTTATATATGATGAAAAATCCAGGGTATCTTCGTATTTGATAAAAACTGATTCCTGGTCTTTTAGAACCAAATCAATTTTATCAACAGCATTTTCCAGTGATATGACATGGATTTCCACAGAATTGCTTAAAATTTTATCAGTGCCCGGGAGTGCCAGAGTTACTTTATGTATCTTCTCCTCGGATAAGTTAATTTCTGCGTTAGATGTCAATGAATCATTAATCCATATCTCTGTATTTATCCTTGTTCCCAGTATAAGTTCATTCCCCGATTTATCAAGGAATTTTACATCCAGGTCCAGGGTCTGCTTTTTGTCATCAACAATATAAACAAATTCATCAATGCTGATTTCTATACTGCTAATATTACTCAGCACAAATGAATACTCTACTTCCCTGTCTTTCACGCAGGAAAAAGCAATAAAAAATACCAGCAAATATGAGTATATGTTTTTTCTCTTCATTTACAGAACAATTACAAATTTCACCTGATTTATACTATTTTT
>DAOVVI010000431.1 GCA_030637245.1 Cyclobacteriaceae bacterium | reverse complement strand
GATTTGACAGGATTCTATGATCTGATCTTCAGTAATGATCAATGGAGGAGCAATTCTGATGGCATGATCACAAAACAAAAACCAATCGGTAATCAACCCAAAATCCATGGATTTTTTAATGATTTTGGATACCCGGTCAAAGGAATCAAACTCAACAGTCATCATTAAGCCAAGATGGCGTATTCCTTTGATTTTAGAATGATCCAGATGCCTTTTAAAAATATCAGCCTTTTCCTCTGCTTTTTCAAAAACCTTTGTTTTGACAAGTTCTTCCACAGTAGCTAAGGAAGCCGCACAACTTACCGGGTGGCCGCCAAATGTCGTAATATGTCCTAATACAGGATCTGTTTGCAAAACGTCCATAATTTTTTTCGATGAAATAAACGCCCCGATAGGCATCCCCCCTCCCATTCCTTTCGCTGAGGTAATGATATCCGGTACGATATTATAATGCTCAAATCCCCAGAATTTTCCAGTTCTGCCAAACCCGGTTTGTATTTCATCCAAAACCAACAAAGTCCCAGTTTCATCACAACGTGCCCGAAGATTTTTAAAATAAGATTGAGAAGCAATTTTAATCCCGGCTTCTCCCTGAACAGTTTCAATAATTACGGCAGCGGTCTCGTCTGTTATGGATTTCAGGTCATTTTCATCTCCAAAACCTATGTGACTTATCCCTGGTATCAAAGGAACAAATGCCTGTTTGAAAGTTTCATTTGAACCAAGCGACAATGCGCCCTGTGTTGATCCATGATAGCAATTATAGCAAGCAATAATCTCATGGCGGCCTGTATATCTCTTCGCCAGCTTCATGGCCCCTTCAATTGCCTCGCTCCCGGAGTTTACAAAAAACACATTATCCAATGGCGCTGGCAAGGTATCACTCATGGCTTCAGCCAATTTCACTTGCGGATTTTGCACAAATTCTCCATAGACCATTACATGCATGTGCTCTGCCGCCTGCCTCTGTACCGCCTGTACAATTTTCGGATGGCCATGTCCTAAAGAACTCACTGCAATGCCGGAAATCAGGTCGATGTATTTTTTGCCGTCAACTCCATAAAGATAGATATTTTCAGCCCTTTCTATTTCTAATTCCATGGGATAAGCACTGGTTTGTCCCACATGCATTTGGAATAATTGCTTATTTGTAAGGTGTAAGCTCATTCGAATTTATTATTTAGTGCCTGAAAGAAAACACATCAAAATTAAAAACGTTTTTTATTATGATCTTTTCAATTTTTTTTAATCGTCTGATGCTTGGGCATCACCACATAAAAAGAAATAGAAAATCTCATCAATAAAAATTCATTTTGTAAAATTTGTCCGTTTCCTTTCAAGCACTATCTAAAACAGTCGTTAAACAAAAATGAAGCATTTCAAATTATAAAATAAACAAATCCAAACTTTTATAAAATTTACATTAGATTAGGAATTAGTTCAAGAGGTAATGACGATATTTTATTCAGGCAATTTTGTTTTGAATTATTTGATAAAGCATTATTAAGAGCTATTTTTGAGGCCCAAATTCAAAAATTTATGGCAGAAGTAATAAGAATGCCCAAGATGAGCGACACCATGGATGAAGGCGTTATTGCCTCATGGCTCGTAAAAGTGGGCGATACTGTAAAATCAGGTGATATACTTGCAGAGGTTGAAACAGATAAGGCGACAATGGAATTGGAATCTTATGAAGATGGGACAATTCTTCATCTGGGAGTAAAAGAAAAGGTAGCGGTTAAGATCGATGGCGTCCTGGCAATAGTTGGTGAAAAAGGGGAAAATATCCATGATCTCCTGAAGTCTTCGGAAGCATCTGCTGATATACTAAAAGAAGAAACACAACCTGTTGTGGAAGAAAGTACACCATCTGAAGCGATAGATACGAGTAATATTAATGCAGCTTTAGTCACTATGCCAAAGATGAGTGATACTATGACTGAAGGTGTGCTTGCAAATTGGTTGAAAAAAGTTGGTGATGATGTAAAATCCGGAGATATACTGGCCGAGATAGAAACCGATAAGGCGACGATGGAATTGGAGGCCTATGAAGATGGCAAGCTTTTATACATTGGTATAGAAGCAGGATCTACTGCCCCAATTGATGGTATAATTGCTGTCATTGGTGAAGAAGGAGCGGATTTCCAGACATTGATTGCCGCTCATAACAGTGGTAAACAACAGGAGCCGGAATCTAAATCTACTGAAACACCAAAAGCTAAAGCTCCGGAAACTACAAAAACAGAAAAAAAATTAACCGACACTCCCGTTTCCACAAACGGAAGGGTAAAAGCTTCCCCTTTAGCTAAGCGTCTTGCAAAAGATTTGGGATATGATATCAATAAGATCCCGGGGACAGGTGAGGGAGGAAGAATAATAAAAAGAGATGTTGAATCATTTTCTCCTGTTGAATCTGTTCCTGCCATAACCGCCTCATCAGAACAAGGCGACACTCCAATTCAACTTCCCGCAGTTGTAGGTGAAGAAAGCCATGAAGAGGTCACTCTTTCTCAAATGAGGAAGACAATTGCACGAAGACTTTCTGAAAGTAAGTTCACGGCACCTCACTTTTACCTTACCATGGAAATCAATATGGATAAGGCCATTGAAGCGAGGATCAGCATGAATGAATTGTCTCCTGTGAAAATTTCATTCAATGATATTGTGTTAAAAGCCTCTGCAGCAGCTTTAAGACTGCATCCAAATGTTAATGTTTCCTGGCAGGGCGATACCCTGAGATTTAATAAGCATATTCATATTGGAGTTGCCGTGGCTGTAGAAGAAGGACTTTTGGTTCCTATCGTTCGTTTTGCTGATAGTAAATCCTTATCGCATATTTCTGCTGAAGTAAAAGAACTTAGCACAAAAGCAAAAAACAAGCAATTGCAACCATCTGATTGGGAAGGAAATACATTTACGATTTCTAATCTGGGTATGTTCGGTATTGAAGAGTTCACTGCCATCATTAATACCCCGGATGCATGCATTCTGGCAATTGGAGGCATTAAACAAACGCCAATCGTGAAAGATGGGCAAATTGTTCCCGGCAATGTCATGAAAGTCACGCTTTC
>DAOVVI010000566.1 GCA_030637245.1 Cyclobacteriaceae bacterium | reverse complement strand
TAACCAATCCCCCAGGGATGTCGTTGAGGTCTTGACAGCATCGAATTTGCGGCATCGTTGTTTTTGAATCGCTCATTGACCGGATCCCAATAAAGTTTTCCGGGAAGCTTCATCGCAATATGACTGACCAGGCAAGCGCTGCATGATCGATGTGCCACCTCGGCCGGGGCTATGGTCAACTCCCTGGATTTTATACAATCTAACCAGTTTTTATGCTGTTCAGGGCTGAGGTAAAGATGAATTTCATCTGGACCGATAACGGAATCCAAAATCTTTGGATCGCTGGCGTCCAATGATTTTTTAGCTTCATTCCCGGAGGTAGGATCACTTGAAGTTACAGGTTTTCCCCGGGCTACAAAAATCCATCCCTCAGATCCTTCAAATTTCACCCCATTGGTATTTTCACCTGATATATGCATCGTAACCCCATTAGCATATTTAGCGGTTACCTTAAAATCGCCATGTACATTCCATAGTCCACTCTTTGGGAATTCAGCTTCGGCCTCCACTTCTATGGGCCCGGTAAATTCTGTTCCCATCCCCCAATGTGCAGTATCGATATGATGAGCGCCCCATCCTGTGATCATTCCGGCGCCGAATTGTTCACATCGTAACCAGCCAGGTCGGCTGTAATCATGTTGGGGATGAACCCTCTTTTCTGTGTAATAAACCATCGGAGTGGACCCCAGCCACATTTCATAGTCCAGATTTACGGGCACAGGCATTTCCGGCTCCTCATCACCGGAAGGATCTCCAGGTAAGCCTACATAAATTTGTTGCAGATCTCCTATTCTTCCATTGCGCACCAACTCGCATGCCCGATGAAACTGAGGCCATGGATCCTGAGACCTTTGCTGGCTGCCAACCTGAAATACTCTGCCTGTCCGGTTCATAATATCGCTCATTTTTCTGCCTTCAGAAATAGTCAATGAGGCCGGTTTCTGTAGATAAACATCTTTCCCGGCCAGGGCAGCGTCAAAAGCCGGTTTCGCATGCCAATAATCCGGAGTACTTATGATTACTGCATCAATATCCGGATTCTCCAACATTTGTCTGTAATCACCATAGGTAGTCACATCTACATAATTTTTCTTACCTTTCTTTTCAGCATAATACTTTTCGATCCATACTTTCCCGTCTCCAACCCTTTTGCTATCAACATCACTAACAGCAATCACTCTGGCTTCATCATTCTTCATGGTTTCAGGCAGATCATGGCTCTTGGCTATTCTTCCAAATCCAATCTGACCTATATTAATCTTGTTGCTTGGAGCATTTTTTCCAAAAACGATTGAGGGGACAATGGTCGGTACTGCAAATGCTGCGGAAGCACCGATTATTGACGATTTCAAAAATTTCCTACGGCTTTTCATTTCACTTAATTTTATATTTACACTTATGAGTTTCTTTCTTTAATTATTCATTCACAACATCGACATTTACCTTTGGCGGAAAAGCAAAATCCTGCCATAACTTTTCTGCTTTAGATTCATCTATTTTTCCATCATATACAAACATTCTATATCTTAATTGGTAATCATTTCCTGGTTCCAATACCCAGTCTCTGTCCATGGCTGGATTAAAATTAAAAAAAACATTTTCTTTGCCCTCATTTGACCCAACAGGCCAAATCCTGATGGGTTCTGGATAGTTGTAGTTTGCAGGATGTGTTATAAACAATATACCAGAAGTTCCAAATTCTGAGACTCCATTTACATCGCACCATCTGGCTCTTGTAGAGTTACCATCTTCTTTATTTTTGCCTTCTTAAGGTAGCAAGTTAGCTGTTTGATCATTCCATTGTTCAGTAGCTCTAATTCCAAATCCCTGGTAT
>DAOVVI010000311.1 GCA_030637245.1 Cyclobacteriaceae bacterium | reverse complement strand
TCTGGTTAAGCCCTTCAGTACTATGAGTTGTTGCAGCAACCGGGCAAACTGTCTCACATGGAGCATTGTTGCAATGCTGGCACATCATTGGCTGGAAGGTAACTTCAGGATTCTCGGCAGCTTTTTCCAACTCAGCATTAGTAGTTGCTGTCTTTTCACTACTGTAATACCTGTCAATCCTGATCCAGGTCATTTCCCTGCGGTTCAATACCTCCTCTTTGCCTACAACCGGCACATTATTTTCAGCCTGACAGGCAACAGAACAAGCGCTACAACCGGTACATGAATTAAGGTCAATGGCCATTGTCCAATGATGATTATTGTATTCATGCCCTTTCCAGAGAGATATTTCTCTTGGCTGGAGTTTGCCATCTATCTTTTCGTCACCTAGTTTCTTTTCAAGAAAATGAGACGCCGCAATTTTTGGTTTATGGAATGCATGCTCAGGGTGATTTTTGTAGGTATCAAGAGTTGTTTCCTGAACTACAAAATCCCTGTTCATAAATGTCTGGTGTGTTTGGGTATGAGCAACTTTTACTGATTCATTGGTTGATGAAACGCTTACATTTGTGGTTCTGTTCATGCCGGGTGTACCTGCTACCTCAGCAATGAGCGGAAAAGCATTGACTCCAACATTATTTGCTACTCTACCGGCCTTTGTTCTTCCATATCCGATTGCAAGACCAACGGTTCCTCTTGCCTGACCTGGTTGGATAATCGCAGGCAATACCAAGGACTCATCACCAACATTTAGCTGAACCTTATAGGTTTTACCTTCATACATTTCTATATCAAGCTCATTTGCCATGGCCTGGCTGATAGTAAGGTAATTATCCCAACAAGCTTTTGTGATAGGATCAGGGGTTTCCTGTAACCATGGATTATTTGCCTGTGAACCGTCACCTATTGCGATAGTTTCATATAACGCTAATTCTACTCCATCGTTATTTGCTTTATAGGTACCGGATATCTTAAATGCAGCGGCATTCAAATCACCCCCAAATACAATGAATTCCATTGTCATTGCCCTCAACTCAATAGAATAAACACCATCGTGAAGACTCTGATCAAAGAAGGTTTGGAAATCCAATTGCTTATTCTGGGTAGTAAAAATATTTTCCTTCCAGTAATTTTTTAGAAATTCAAAATAATTCGGTTCTTTTTGCCCCATCCATGTCAATAATGATTCCTGTGCCTGACGTGTATTGAACAATGGTGAAATAGCTGGTTGAACTAAACTGTATTTACCTTCAACAGGATTGACATCATTCCATGATTCCAGGTAATGATGATCCGGAGCCACATAATCAACCTCCGTTGCAGTCTCATCAATACCTTCTGAAATACTTACTTTTAAATTAACCGCACCAAGAGCCTTTTTTATATTATTCCCTAAATAATGATCATATACAGGATTACTGTTTAAGAAAATTACACCTTGAACCTTACCGGATCCTAATTCGGAAACAAAGCGCTTCATTTTCTCATCATTTCCCTGCCTGAAATAAAGGGGAGTTTTTAGATCTATGGTAGAATTTATATTTCCAAGGAGATCATTTATTGCATTTATTACAATCTGCACATTTGGATCATTACTACCTGAAACAACAAGAGATTGTCCTTTATTATTCCACAAATCATTTGCAGCTGACGTCAAATGGTCAACATCCACTTTTGCTGTAGCAATAGCTGGCTTTCCTGCTTTTGCAACTAACAAATTATATAAAGTAGATACAACAAGACCCTCAGAAGATGGTTTGATTGGCGTCCTGTAATCTGCATTAGCACCGGTTAGAGAAAGATTACTCTCAAACTGATACAACCTGGACATCTCCTTTTTTCCATGATCCAGTTTTCTGTTCCTGATGAAATCCGAGCTGAATTTATTTGGATTAATCCATGTGCCCAAAAAATCAGCGCCAAAACTTACTACGGTTTTAGCTTTAGAAAAGTCATAGGAAGGGATTACTGCTTTTCCAAATGATTCCTGGTTTGCTTTCACAATACCAAAAGCAGAAACAGGATCATACATCACCAATTCAGTGCCCGGATATCTGTCGATAAATTCCTCAATCACCGCTTTGGTCGATGGACTTAAGATAGTTTTACTCACAATCCTTATCTGCCCGCCACCTGATGAAATATTTTCCAGTTTAGCCTTTACCTGGTTATCCAATTCAGCCCATTCTACCTGCGATCCATTGATAGCTGGAGCGCCTAATCTCGCTTTATCATATAATGAAAGAACAGAGGCTTCTGCTTGAGCGCTTGTTCCGTTTCCGGAAACATCAGAAAGTTTATTTGGCTCAATTTTAATAGGTCTTCCTTCTCTTGTCTTAACAACTATACTGCAATAGTTGCCTCCATTCGTGTAAGTTGATGCATAATAATTAGGGATGCCCGGATCTATCACCTCAGGCTTGTTCAGATAAGGTATGGCTTTTCTTACGGGCGCATCACATGCTGCTAAAGAAGCTGCAGCAACACTAAATCCCATCAATTTAAGAAAGTCCCTTCTTGAACTCCCGCCTTCTTCTTCCTGGAGAACTCCTCCTTTATAAGGTAAATCCTGTGGAAACTCTTTGCCGGCATATTTAACAAATTCCGGATGGTTGGTCAATTGCTCTACCCCTTTCCAGTATTGTTTTTTATTTTCTTTCATAAATATTTTTATGCGATTTATAAAATCCTGCTTTAAGTCAACTATTTAATAATGGCATTTAGCACATTCAAGCCCTCCGATATCCTCAACTACCATTGGGTTTTTAGAGGTTTCTGCATGAACCTTAACCAATTTATCGTAATAGGCATTATCTTTGGTATTGATCTCTGTTGTTTTATGGCAATCGATGCACCAACCCATTGTCAAATTCTCTTGTTGGCTAACTACTTCCATTTCTTCGATAAGACCGTGACAAGTTTCGCATTCCACTCCTCCTACTTCATAATGTTGTGCATGATTAAAATATGCCAAATCCGGTAAATTGTGAACCCTTACCCATTCTATTGGTGTATCGTTAAGTTTGGCATCATAAATTTTTTGAATTTCTGTAGAAAGTTCTGTTGCTCCAGTAATCTTCAAAATGGAACTGTGGCAATTCATACAAATATTCACCGAAGGAATATTTGCATTTTTACTTGTCCTCACTCCTGTATGACAATAATTACAATCAATTTGGAAATCACCTGCATGGACTTTATGTGAAAAAGCGATTGGTTGTGTAGGTGCATAACCTTGCTGGTTACCGATATTAAACAGTCCATCAATAACTGTTTTTAACACAATTGCGGTAAAAACGAAAGTCATAACCCAAACAAATCCCGGGCTTCTTACAAATTGGCTAAAATCAAATGTTTGGAACACAATATCCTGGTCGTCCTTAGAAAACTGTGATTTCTCCTTCAGATATTTAGTTAAAACCGTAACTAAAACAAATAACACTACGAGGATTAGAACCAGAACCAATAATAAAATGATAAGGAAGATGGTCACCGTCCTGGTTGACAAGACGCCTTCCTGGGCTATCTGTTGAGCATCGGTTCCTGCGGTCACTGCTACTTCCTTAACCGAAGGACCTTTAACGGTCTCACTTTTTACATATTCGATAACAGCATTGAGTTCATCGTCTGAAAAATCAAATGGGGTCATCAAAGTCTGATTGAATTCGTTGTATAAATTGACCGCATATTCATCGCCGCTTTGAATTACTTTTTGCGAATTGGTGACAAAAGCTTTAATCCATTCGATCGGCCTTTTATTGTGTACATCGGCCAAGGCCGGACCTAATTTTTGCTCGTGGACTTCGTGGCATACCTGGCAGTTGTTTTTAAAGAGCATTTCTCCTGCAGATACCAATTCAGCATTTAATTCAGAGACTGATGAGTCGCTGACTGCCTCCTGGGCAAATAGATGGGTAT
>DAOVVI010000220.1 GCA_030637245.1 Cyclobacteriaceae bacterium | reverse complement strand
GCATTCATGAAATTAGTAAAATCCTCTGTCCCTCCCATCTTGATATTTCCCAGGTCTTCCAAAAGAAATTCTTTCACATTATTCCAAAGATTATCCGGAATATAAGCTCTTGAAGCAGCAGAACATTTTTGACCCTGGTATTCAAAAGCGCCCCTTGTAATAGCCGTTGCAACTTCTTTTGCGCCTGCAGAACTGTGTGCCAGTATAAAATCCTTTCCCCCGGTTTCACCAACAATCCTGGGGTATGTTTTATAATTGGCAATATTTTTTCCAATAGTTTCCCAAATACCATGGAATACGCGCGTACTTCCGGTAAAGTGAATTCCGGCAAAATCAGGATGGTTGAGCACACGTCCTGCTATAGTTGGACCATCAGTCAGAACAAGATTGATAACCCCATCCGGTACTCCGGCTTCCCTGAAGATCTCAACCAGCACATGCGCTGAATAGATCTGGGTTCTTGATGGTTTCCAGACTACAACATTTCCCATGATGGCCGGAGCAGTTGGTAAATTTCCTGAAATGGCAGTGAAATTGAACGGCGTCAAAGCAAAAACAAATCCTTCCAGGGATCTTTGCTCAATCCTGTTCCATATATTTTTTGAAGATTCCGGCTGTTGTTCATAGATCTGGGTCATGTATTGAACATTAAACCTCAGAAAGTCAATCAATTCACATGCAGCGTCAATTTCTGCCTGGAATACATTTTTTGATTGGCCTAGCATGGTAGCTGCATTGATTTTGGCCCTGTACGGTCCTGCGATAAGATCTGCAGCTTTCAGGAAAATACTTGCCCGATGTTCCCATGAGAGGTTTTCCCAGCCTTCTCTGGCATTCAATGCAGCATTGATTGCCAAATTTACATGAGTAGCGTCACCTTGATGATAATGTGCAATAATATGTTGGTGATCATGCGGAGGACTAATTGGTTTTTTATTTTCAGTTCGAACTTCTTCGCCACCAATATACATAGGTATATCCAACACCTGAGATTGTAAGGACCTCAGCATTTCCTTTAGTTCAGCCTTTTCTTTTGACCCCGGAGCATAATCCAATACTTGCTCGTTTTTAGGGACAGGTACATTGAAAAATCCTTTTATCATTGAAATATACATTTATTAGTTAAAGTAATTTCTGCAAATTTAAGTATTTGGCTAGAGCCCAAAAGATTTTTATAAGATATTCATAATCTGTTTAAGCGAATCAATCTCGAAGGTAACTTTAAGGGAGTGTTTTATTTTATTTGGATTAAAATATATATGATCCATTGAAGCATTTTGAGCGCCGATGATGTCAGTATCAATATTGTCGCCGATCATTAGTGCATTTTGCCTGTCCGCGCCAGCTTCATTCATCGCGAATTCAAATATTCCTTTTTGAGGTTTTCGGTGACCGGAGCTGTCGGAAGTTACGATTTTATCAAAATATTGGTGAATCTTTGAGGATTTTAGTTTGGTATGTTGAACATCATCAAATCCATTTGAAATGATATGTAATTGATAATTTGGCTTTAAATAATCTAAAATTTCGTGCGTAAAAGGAATCACATAATGTTTTGCAGGCGCTACTTCCAGGTATTTTTCTCCGATACTTCCTGGGATTTCATTTTCACTCACACCCAATTTACCAAGAATAATGTTAAACCGGTTGTTACGTATTTCCAACCTGTCAATAAGTCCATGATTAAACTTATCCCACAAAAAGTTATTGACTTCGTAAAATATTTTCATTAAGTCATTAAATGTAAAAAAAGACCATTTTGAGAAGTTGAATATTTGATAAATTTCTTCCATGGCTTCGGAAGTATTTTTATCAAAATCCCATAAGGTATGATCGAGGTCAAAAAACAGATGTTTATATTTTTTCAAAATATAGCTTTACATATAAATACTGTGATTGGTCTGAATTGATTTATGGATTGAATTGTCTGTTGGATTTTTTATGCTTAAATGCGGCTAATTCCCTATTAGAATACATAACTTCGAAAACTTCAATATCTTTGCCGAGAATATGGTCCTTTTCAACATAGTTCCAAATTTGACCTAACAAACCTTGTACTTCATCTTGAATATAATAAAAAATCCATTGATCAGACTTTCTGGCACCGACAATTCCTGCATTTTTGAGATAAGACATGTGTCTTGATGTTTTGGTTTGTGTATAATCCAAAATTTGCTCGATGTCCGAAATGCACATTTCGCTATGGTTTTGAAGCAAATTTAATATCCTCACTCTCGGTTCTTCTGAGAGCGCTTTGAATATTTTAGCGCTGTAGGCAAGGCTTAAGTTTTTTAATTTCATTAAGAAAATACAAGCATCATTTATACAGAAAGTACGTATATTGGCAGTTGCCAGATTATACGGTTTGTTGTTAAATTACGTTAAATAAATTGTTGTTTCTTAATCTTTGGAGTAATTTTAGCGCATAATTTTGGATTTGTGGGAATTATCAGGGACATATTAATTTTTACTTTTGTTGGGATTCTTTTCCAATTATTTTCTGTGGAGTCGGTTTTAGCTCAGGATGAACATAAGGACGTCATTCAGTTTTCTGGTGTTGTTGCTACTCAAGATACAGCTTCGGGAATATTGGGAGCGCATATTTATGTTCCAAAAGGAGGCAGGGGTACTACTACCAATTATTATGGTTATTTCTCATTCCCCGTATTAGAAGGAGATAGCATAGTGATAAGCGTTGTGGGTTTTCAAAAAAGAAGTATTATTATTCCTGACCTGGATGAAGATAGCTATACGATGATTATTGCTATGGCTGAAGATACAACCTACCTGCCTGAACTGGAAATTTTACCATTCCCCACAGAAGAGATGTTTAAAGAAGCAGTTTTAGCGTACAGGTTGCCAAACCAGGATGATCTGAACAATATGTACAGTAACCTTGATCCAGTGACATTAGCTGAGATGGCCCGGATTATGCCTATGGATGGAAGCATGAATCATCGCTATTTCACACAACAGCAGGCTATTTATTTGCATGATGCGTATGGTCCCAGACCAAATCCATTACTTAATCCATTTGCCTGGGCAGATTTCTTCAAATCTTTAAAAAAGAAAAAATAATAAGATTTGAATCAGAATTAAAATGGGAGTTTATTAAAATCCACATTACCTCCGGTAAGAATGATCCCAATTTTTTTTCCTTCAAAAATATGCTGATATTCCATGACAACAGCCAGAGGAACTGCAGCCGATGGTTCAACAATGATTTTCATCCTTTGCCAAATCAGTTTCATAGCGTCAATAATTTTAGAATCATCCACTGTTAAAATCTGCTCTACATATTCTTTGATGATTGGAAAAGTTTTAGACCCTAAAGAGGTTAAAAGGCCATCAGCAATTGTATCTGGATTAACGGAGGGAATGATTTCACCTGTACTAAAGGATCGGAAAGCATCATCGGCTCCGGAAGGTTCAGCCCCAATTGTTTTGGTATTAGCAGAGAAATATTTTACGGAAAGTGCGCTGCCACTAAGTAATCCGCCACCGCCCACAGGTGCGATAAGGTAATCAAGATCTGGAACGTCTTCAATTAATTCTTTGGCGGCAGTTGCCTGCCCTTCAATAATTCTATAATCATTGTAGGGATGGATAAAATGAGCTTTTTTCTCTTTGATAACCTGATCTAATGTGGCTTCACGCGCTTCTAATGTCGGATCACAATCGATTACATTTGCCCCATAACCAATCACGGCATCTCTTTTACTCTTTGGAGCATTGGATGGCATTACAATAAAGGATTTTACCTTTTTAATTTTAGCTGCCAAAGCCAGGGCTTGTGCATGGTTTCCTGAAGAATGTGTTGCAACACCGTTTTGTAATTGAGAAAGAGAAAGTTGATGAATCGCATTTGTTGCTCCTCTATATTTGAATGCGCCCACCTTTTGAAAATTCTCACATTTAAAATAAAGCCGAGCTTTATGGATTTCATCGATACTCTTTGATGTTAGCGCCGGTGTGCGATGGATAAAGGGCGATATTCTCTTTGATGCTTCGTTAATAGCTTCAACTCCTGGGAAATTCATGAATAATATTGTTTACTCAAAAGATAGGATTATGGTAATGAAATAAAGAATAATTGTTCCATCTAAATAAAATGTAAAATAATATTCCTTTCTTTTCACGCTAGAATTTAGGATTAATACAGATGTAAATAGACTAAAATAAGTTATATACCATGTTTGGATTATGTTGCTGATAATCAATGTAAAAATAAATAAACATACTATTGCAAGTAGCTTAGTAGGGATAATTCCAATTAATTGAGGAAAAGTAAGTAGTGCATTTTCATTGTCAACCTGAAAATCTCTGATATCAAATGGCAGCGTTATCGAGATAATGAACAATAAATGAGCAATAAACACAAGGATGATCTGTGAAGCAAAAACCTGCTCATGCGTTATAACAGCCGGCAAAAATGAAGACATAGAAGACCATACGTAAGCAATCAGAAAAATCTTTACTATTGGAATACTTCTCAGCGGGAAACGGAACATGCCTTTTGATTTCTCTGGCACATTGTAGAGCGTTGAGATTAACCCGAGGTGTATCAGGAAAAAGATACTTCCGTAATTTATAAATGGAACATGGACCAGGGTAATTACGGATAAAAACAAAATATATTTTACCTTTTTACTAAACGGGAATTTTAGGGATTTATAAGAATTTAAATCCAGAAAGTTGAATTTAATTTTTGTGTTGACCTGGTATATCAAGAGTGTTGACCAGAAAATCAGACTTAAAATAGGGAAATCAGGGTAAGATCCGTTGACTAATTTACATCCTGC
>DAOVVI010000078.1 GCA_030637245.1 Cyclobacteriaceae bacterium | reverse complement strand
ATCACGGAACTTTGACAGGAAACGGAAATGACAGATATTATAGCTCCGAGTCAAGCTTCAAAGGAAAAGATTCATTTTCGTGGAGGGTTAATGATGGTGAAGATAGCTCAGAAATATCAAATGTTGGAATCACGGTTGAATAAGGTTAAATACTCTTATTCATACTTTATAAAGGTTAGTGTGATAGGATTATTGCAAGGCTAGTTTAAAAAAATGCGTTCGCATAAATTAAATACACATTTTTCTTATTAAACCAGCTATTATCGGGGAATCAATAGGCGATTGAAGAAGCCAATTCCTGGAATAGCAACTTTATCGTAACAAGGTCACTCCACCGGGCTGCTCAATAATTCCACGTTCTGGCTCTGAAATACTTCGGAATTTGATTACATAGGCATAAGTTCCCAATGCCAAAAGCTGACCATTCTTCATGCCATTCCAGCCCTCGTTGATCATAAAGTCCAAATCATCTGAAAAGTAAACCAGCTCTCCCCAACGATTGTAAATGAAGATCTGAAAATCTCCAACAAAGGTTGGGTACAATTTAAATGTTTGGTTTTCCGGAATGTTGGCATACGGGCTAAATGCTGTTGGAGCATAAATGACGGGTACACAATCTACATCTACCCTGGTGGTATCAAATGTCCAGCAATTAAATTCATTTTCGAGATCGAAGCTATAATCGCCCTCTTCTGTAATTTCAAATATCCCGGGTAAAGCTTCAAAAACTTCATCACCTGTACCAATATTAAAAACTAAATAAGTTATAAAATTTCCCGGTTCAATAATCGCTATTTCATTAGCCGGTGGTGCTGGACAAATCACGTACAATGGATCAATGTTGCTTGGAGTAACAGGCGCCCGTGTAATTTGTAACTCTCCGGAGGCCACACAATTACCGGTAGCCACATCTGTCACATCTGCCCGGTATAAACCCTGGTTACCTGTTTCAAGATCTGCATCAGTATCTCCCAGTTCCGCACCATTTAAAAACCATTGATATGTAACAGCTTGATTTGGTATCACAATGGCGGATAGCGTTACTAAATTCCCGTCTTCACATGCTTGCTGATCAACAGTTACTGCTACATTTAATGGTTCATACACATCGACTTGCAGGGCATCATCTCCCTGGCACCCTGTATTTTGATCTCGGACTGTTATATCATATAGTGCAGATGTTGTAATCGTTATAGAGGGCGCTGATGATCCTGTTGACCATAAATAAGAGTAATTTGTCCCTGTTAAATTCGTTACACCAACTTGTCTTGTCCCATCGCACCCATCCGATAATGGTTCTATAATTGGATCAGGTGAAATTTCAAGATTTACCTGAGTTGAAGCAGTAGTATCACATGGAATTCCACCAGCAACTGATGCAGTCACAAAATACTGACCTGACTCACTTACAGGGACACTAGATCCGGATGCTGAAAATCCATTCGGACCTGTCCAATTAAAGATTGCTCCCGGAGTTGTTGAACTTGCTGTGATAGTGGGATCGTCAGTACAAATATCAAACAATGGAGCAACTGTCAAATCCATGGTTGCCGGATCTATAACTACAATTGATACTTGTTGATTTGTACATCCAAATGCACTTACCAGTAATGAATAACTTCCCCCAGTCACAGAATCTATTGAAAAATTAACAGTAGAATTACCTAGATCATTGGTTATTGTATCTGTTTCAAAAACTTGCAGTGTAGCCTCATTAGTAAGTGTATATCTTCCACCACCAAACGTAAGGGGAGGAGGGCCGGCAGTTGAAGTCACAGTAACATCTATTTGCGAGCCGTAACAAAATTGCGTGGGTGGGGCTACGGCTATGGTAAATTGCGGATTCTGATCAATTACGTTGATAGAATATGATTGTGAACAAGCACTAATATTGTCAGATACAACTAATGTATAAGCACCGGCAGGTATTGTGGGTAAAATTGGATTAGTCCCAATTGAAGTATTAGTAGGATCAAACCACTCTACTGATAAATTAGATAAATTGCTGGTAACATCAATCTGACCATCACTATTCCCACAATTACTATTTGTCACAGCATATACAGCCTGGGGAGTCGGATTTATGGTAACTGTTATCGTATCATCATTTACGCAACCGGTTAATCCATCAATAACGTTAACCGTATATTCAAAGGTTCCACTCGTATTTGTATCAACCACCAGGAAACTGGCATTGTTATTCTGGTTTACACCATCACGAAACCATGTAAAGGTGTTTGGCGGATTACCGTTTGGCAATCCTGTATTCAATGGTGGGATGGAATCTCCCTGGCATACGGTAATATTTGGTCCTAAATCAAATAATGGTCTGCCATCAAATACCATCGTAGTATCTTCCGATTCACAACCTGCAGCATTTATAATTCTCACTGAATAATCTCCGGGCAGTGTAACCTGGATAATTTGTGTTGTTTCACCTGTATTCCAGATAAATTGCTTTCCACCTGCATTAGTTGTATCAGCATCCAATACCAATGGCCCGTCACATATTATATCAACCAATGGAATTGTGGCGTCATCCGGGAATCCTGAAATATCCACTTGTTGCACAATTGTGGTATCCAGGCCACACCTGTTACTCACATTAAAAGCAACAGTGTATATCGAATCAGCCAAATAAACATGAGACGTGGTATCAGTTGTTGCAGACCCGCCATCTCCAAAGGTCCATAGAAATTCATCAATAATTGAGGTCCCATTCCCAATAAATGTAGAGGTTTGTGTAATACAGGCAGGAATTACTGTGGCAGCCGGGCCTGGTGTTTGTTGGAAAAAACTTTGAATAAAGTTGGGTAAACCTAAAGAAGATGTTCCTGTTCCCAGGTCAAATCCACTTGCCATATAGGTGGAATTGGAAAGTGTATCAAGGTTTTCAATAATAGTTCCCAAGAATTGTTCTCCATCACGTGCTACATATATTTGTCCATCAGGTCCTGTCTGGATTGCCCCCATATTTACTCCAGGTTCATCAATAAGCTCTGCAATGGTGGATTCAACAGAATCCTTATCATAATTATGCAGTTTCAATTCATATAGTTTTGATTGTGGTGATGTTGGATTATTGACCGTTACAAAAAGTTTATCACTATTAGAAGAAAACTCAACTCCATAAACCTGGTATGGCGGATTGTCATCTGGCAGTTCTATCTGTAGGAAATTTGAAAGTGTTCCCGTCATGCCATCAAAATCAAATATTTCTACGTAATTTTTCCCCCCGCTTGTAAATGCCACAACAAGCCTTGTTCCATCTGCCGAAAGTTTCATATATCCCTGCGCGGCGTCTTCATCATTTAAATCATGAGAAGAACCGATGCTGGTTAATACAGGATTACCAATTCCCTGGTCGGTAATCGGGTAGGCTCGAAAGGTATTATTGCCAAATTCATGTGCGATTAACCAGACAAAACCTCCGGGACTTGTAGCTGTAATGCGTTCGGTAGTTTTTTCAAATAAGGGCTTATTCTGCGTAACCACCTCACCCACAGTCCCATTTCCAATTTCTTTAATATCTACTACAGAATAACTCAACACATAATCTCTGGAAGGATTATAAACCTCTCTTGTAGTGAATACATAAAAAAGAGTTTCATCATTTGGAAAAGGAATAATTATTGAAGATTGGGTAGAACTATTCTCACCGCCAATGTTATTTCCATTAAACATCACGTTATGGTCCTGGTCATAAATTATTACGCCATCCGTATAAAACAGATTTTCTCCATTCCTTTCCGAAATGGAAGCCGAACCCTCCGGGGCCATTAACTGACCATCAGAAACTGCAACAGGCGGTTGTTCATTGAAGTTAATCCCTGCATTATTTCCAAAATACCAGTAATTGGCAGTCTGTGTTTGCTCGCCATATTCTTCCACATTTATACCATCGTAAGAAGTACAGGTTCCATAGTCAGCAACTACCCAAAAATAACCAGTGGCGTTGGTTGAATCCACGGTGATTGTTTGCCCGGTTTCTCCGGTACTCCATCGATATTGCTGTGCCGGTGTACCATTAACACCAATCGCATCAAGCGTAAGTGTTTCCCCTGGGCATATCACCGTATCCTGCCCTAAATCAACAGAATCCGGCATTTGAATTACCATAACTGTTTGAGTGACTGTATCAACGGATCCATTGATTCCCGCAACCAGGGTTACCTGGTAGGCCCCCGGCCCTTGATAGGTATGGATTGGAGCTATTAAATTAGAATTATTATCGGGTGAGGCCGGTTCACCAAAATCCCATCGGTAAAAATCAGCAGGAGGATCGAAATCCGGGAAAAACTTCGTAGGTGAACTCTCACAAGTATTTTGATTTACTATTTCAAATGTGTTAGGAGAAAAGACAATTGGTGCTTTTGGTGAAAATGCCGGAAATTGACTACTTGCAAAATCATCATTGCCTAGTGGAACCGATTGATAAACTATATTAGAAACCAACGAATCATTTGGATTTGTAATCCGTCCGACCCGTATCGGTCCTCCATTATTTTCCTGGTATAAGTGATATATTCTTCCATCAGGACCTATTTGAACACCAAAACTTCGGAAAAGAGATGATGGATTGACCTGATCAAGAGAGGCAGTTGGATTGGTAAGGTCATACCTGTAAAGAATTCCTTCCTGTGTGCCGTCACCAAATCTGGAAATAAATATCTTTGTGCCATCCGGTGACCATTCCACATCGTAAATCGCCTCATTTGCCGTATCAAAATTTCCTGAATTTGGGATCTCCTGAACAAATCCTAATGTGTCAACAGAAGGATCGAACTGCAATATCTGAATATTTGCTCCCTGATTATTTGGAGAAACTGCTATCTGTCCTGTTCCCGGATGAAATGAGAAATTTGCGGCAATTATGTTTGATGGATTGGGCAAAGTTTTTATTAATACTCTATTATTCCCATCAATGCGATAAAGTTTATATTCCCCAGTCGTAAAATCCTGAACTAATAGAAAATAAAAGTTCATATATTCAAATACCAACATACCAGGGCTCACTTGAATGGGAGGCACAAGAGCAGGAAAGTTTTCTAAAATTAACTCACCTAATGGCGGCTCCGGAGAAGTGGCATTTCCATCCGAGTTCATATTTACGGTACTAACGAATATGTTCCCCGATCCCGGATAATTAGCTGTATTCGTAAAGATAAAATACTGTCCCGGGGAATTTGGTTTCGGGCTTATGGCAACACTTTGATTCGCTGAAGTATTCCCGTTTAAACCTGTCCAGTTAAACATTATCGTATGCGTGGCATCATAGACATATTCACCATCCGTATAAAATAAAAGATCACCGGAAATCCTGTCTGTTGCTACTGCGGAAGCACCATTTCCAAATGGCGTAGCTTGTGTATCTGTCTGGTTTGGTTGATCATCTGATTTATTGAATATTATTCCATACTGAGAGTTTCCAAAATACCAGTTGTACCTTGAATTGTTCTGTGCATTTACAATTTGGGAAAGGAATATTAAAAGGAATGAAAACAGGTAATACTTACCACTATTCATTTTTAATCTTGAGAATTCTTTCATAAGAACTTTTCAGGTTTCCAATATATATTTATACAATAAATACGAAAGTTAGATAATAAATCGTATGTTTTAATAACTATTTTCATGTAGATTGGTTGAATCTATCATTTTGCAAGAAATAATAAAAAATGCAATAAAAGTATATTTGTAACGTCCTATTTTTATATTTAAGACCAATTGGTCGATTTATCATTAATATAACTTCTGAATGTTGAAAGGTTACACGTTCATTTTTCTAATACTATTGGGACTTGCAGTGGAAGTGAAAGCGCAAGATCCCCAGTTTTCTCAGTTTTATGCGGCTCCGCTTTATTTAAACCCCGCTTTTGCCGGTTCTTCAGAATTGGCCAGAGTAGGGATAAATTACAGAAATCAGTGGCCCTCATACCCGACAAATTTCGTGACCTATTCCGGATATTTTGACTACTATTTCGATGATTATAATAGTGGAGTTGGTTTATTGCTTATGTCAGATGTTGAGGGATTGGCCGGATTGAAACCCCACAGTCTAGCGCTTCAATATGCTTATCAACTTAGAATTACAGATGGATTGATCTTCAGGCCTGGCCTCGAAGGGTCGTATGTTATGCAAAATATTGATAAAGGGAATTTAATTTTTGGCGATCAAATTGATTTTGACGGGCAATTCAAAGACGTCACGGATGACAATATTATAAATGCGGATTTCAGAAATAATTATTTTGATTTCGGAGCAGGTGGATTATTGTATTCTGACAAATTTTGGATTGGATTTTCTGCGAGCCACCTTTTAACCCCGTTAAATTCGTTGATTGAAGGCAATAGTGAATTAGCCAGAAAATACTCGGCTCACATGGGATATAAATTTTTATTGCCAACGGCAACAGACTTCAATTTTCCCGGCGGTTATAGAGACATTAGTCTTACTCCGACCGTACAATACAAACTCCAGGGGCAATTTTCTCAAATGGATGCAGGTCTCTATTTCACGTATGAGCCCTTTGTATTTGGCACGTGGTACCGGGGCCTTCCATTCAAGCCAATTGACGGTATTTCCAATCACGAGTCATTAATATTCCTTGTCGGAGTTTCTACCAACGGACTGCATATTGGTTATAGTTTTGATTATACACTATCACAGCTCGGAATCGCCACCGGAGGAGCACATGAAGTTTCAATTAGATATGAATTCTTCATGGGTGATCCCAGGAAACCTCCTAAGAATGTAAGGCAGATCCCATGTCCTAAATTTTAAAGGCATAATTTCCCTTTATTATTTTAGAATAAATCAAATAAAACAGTCCGACTGCATAAGATTTTTATATTTTTGCATTCCAAAAAAAGTTGATCCCCAATGGAGGCAAAAAGCATTTTAATCTTATTATTAGTAATACTTTCCTTTGATTTTATTTTTAATAAGATACTCGAATACCTCAACATCAAAAGTATGAAGGAGGAACTTCCCGATGAGGTGAAGGGTATT
>DAOVVI010000327.1 GCA_030637245.1 Cyclobacteriaceae bacterium | reverse complement strand
TTGGTTCGAATCCTGACTTTTCGGTCTTTGGATAAAAATTTATCTGATAAGTCCACAATTACCGTTTTGTTCTTCCCACTAGGGAAACCAATGTTTGGAATCACTTCTTCCCATTCCCCTTTTTCATTGATCACTTCCAGGGAAGGATGTTTGATTTTGATGAGGTCCGATTGAGACAAAGCTACATTAATGCTGGCGTCTGTCGGAAAAATCCATCCGTTCATGAATAAGTGAAGGTTTTTGGTGTTTTTAATTTCTCCTAAATCCAACACAAGGTCTTTCATCTCCGTGATTCCCTGGTATTTCATTCGTTGAAAATTAGCAATATATTGATGGTCCTTTTTGCCAATTAAACTCACTAAATCATTGCCCTTTCCGTCTTTGGCTGAAATGGGAATTTGATGATTATTTACTTTAAATACTTTCAGCTCAGGATAGGGAGGAGCCGCAAATTTTTCATCTACATAAATTTCTACATCTTCCGGGTGATCCACGGCAATCAGTTTGATCTCATCTGCATAAATGGTTTCCCAAAGCTCTTCAGTCATCTGTATGGAATATTTGTCATCTTTCTCATGAAGCAGTTCCCCCGAAATTTTCAGGTATTCTTCCGAAGCATCAGAAAATGCATAAGCCTTTTTACCACCCATAATACCCAAGGGCATACCCAGGGCGCTACGCCACATCATGTCTTTCACAAACACATATTCCTCCCCATTCCAGGTATAGAGGAACGGGCAACTACCTTTGAGCTCCTGCTCTTCTATAAGGCTGCGGTCACTATCCGGGAAAAACATGTTTTGCGGAACGCCATTCGTCCACAGTATTCTGACTACATCTGCTTTAGTGCGACTTCCCATACCAAAATGGACGTTTGGAGAAGTCACTACCTGCATTTGATACAGGTTTCCGGCACGGACTTCGACTTTGGCGCCAATGCCAAAGTGATTATTCTTTCCACTGCCTGTTCTAAGGCCAACCAGTTTCATCTTTAAATGATGATTGCCGTTGCCTCCGTCATTTCTTAAAAGTCTCAATTTCCCATCAAGATCAGCGATATACAGATCGAGGTCTCCATCCTCATTATAATCTGCAGCAACAACTTGTGTGCCTCCCAAAAAATCTTGCGGCAATAACCTACTGAGGTCTTCAAAATTTCCCCAACCGTCATTATGGAAAAGAAACATACCTTTTTCTCCAGCCTTCAAAGCTTCACCAATTACCAGGATATCCAGATGTCCATCATTGTCAAAATCCATGAAAGTTGCATCATGGCCTTTTGCAGATTTCAGCACCTCAAAGACACCACTCGATGCTTTATCTTCTTCATAGGTTCCATCGCTTTTGTTTTTGTATAACCGACAGGCTGATCCGTCAATTGATGTGATGAACATATCCAAATATCCATCATTATTATAATCGCCAATTGCCACTGCACCGGAACCCGACATTGGCTGAATTCCGGTTTCAGAAGTAATATTATGGAATTTACCTTGCCTCTGGTTTGAATAAAGAATATTATTTCCGTCCTCCCTTACAACAAATAAATCTATATCTCCATCATCATCGAAATCTCCAAAACCAATGTTTTTAGTTAAGTTAGAATTTTGACCCAATCCCATTTGTCCGGTTGTATTGCTAAACGTACCATCCGCATTGTTTCTGAACATTAAATCATCTGACCCTCCAATAAAAATGTCCAGGTCACCTTCATGATCTGCATCAAGGAAAAGTGAGTTTTGACCAGTGATTTCATTGGCATTTTCAAAGGCATCACCGGTTACATTGTCAAGTTTTCCTTCACCTTCATTTCGATATAAAAGCAATCCTTTATCTTTTAACACCAAAAGATCGAGATGCCCATCATTATTGTAATCTGCAAAAGCCGAAAACCGTTCATTTTCACTGTGATCCAATCCTGCTTCATCCCCGGATTCTTTAAACATTCCGAGGTCATTAACCAGCAAATAATGTGCATAATCACCATTGGATTTCTGGCTACCAAAATAAATATCCTGATCGCCATCGTCGTCAAAATCCCCAACAGAAAGATGTGCATTGCCAGGTTTGAAGTCAGTTCCAAGTTCAAGGCCGGCAGTAGATGTTACATCGGTGAACTTGATGGCGTCAAGCAAGGATTCTCCTTCCTGGAGGAAAGAAGTGGTCGTCTCGCTAAATGTTATCACCGGGAATCCAATCAGGGCGCCTCCAGGTCCTTTCAGATCTTTAATCCCCGCTTGATATGGTGTGGTGAGCTTAAGAAAATTATGGAAGATCAATAATGAAGTCAGGGCTTCTTTTGTCTCCTCATTGTGCAGAGCATCTATGGTTTTTTTATAATAATCCGCCGCTTCTGGTGTAAACTCAGGAAACTGTTGCCCAATCTCTTCCAGGATTTGGAGCGCCTTGTCTGTCTCACCATTTTGCATTAACATTTCGATCAATTGCAGGCGGGGAACAATATTCTCCGGTGAGACTTCAACCACTTTGGACAGATAATTAACTCTGATAGCTTTGGAGTCATCACTTATGTTTTTTACATGTAATTCGGCCAATTGGTACAATGTCTTTGCATCATTGGGGGCGAATTTCAGTGTTTCTTCCAGTTCCTTAATCGCTTTTTCCGTATCATTATTCAGGTCAAATGCCTTGGCTCTTATCAGCCTGATATTTGAATTTTTAGGTTCAAGTTCAATCGCCTCATCTAATTGTTTCAGGGCTTCCTCATAATTATCCATTCTCAGATAAACCAGCCCAAGATTTGCAAAACCCAGTGCCTCATCAGGTGCAAGATCTGTAAGTTTTAAAAACTCAGCTTCCGCCTCCTCCAGCTTGTTTTCTTCCAAATAGGCAAGTCCCAATGTTCTTATGGTGATTTTATCCCTTGCTAATTGTTTTTCATCGACGGGCTTTTTTTTACACCCGATCAATGCGAGAACAAAAACTACTGTGATAAGCAGGAATTTGATATGCTTTTTCATTTTAATTATTCGACTTTCAAGCCTTTGATTTTTTGTTGTGCAAATTTACTTAAAAATCCTTGCTAAACCTGAATTTGATGATGAGATGATGAATTGATTTTATTACCTTATGAACACTTGAAACGTTATTAAGATTTCCATCTTTCGTCTTTGCCGGTTATTCTGCAAGAGATCCCCCCATGCATCTCCCAAGGGCAATCACTCTGCCTGGGCGGAGCGATGAATATTAAAATATATTCTTGCCGTGACGACAAACATCCGTTAAAATATTTGTCGCTCCGCCAAAACGAAGCCACTGGTTTAGTTGATTATCTTTAAACTACTGAACCATCGCTTACTTCGTAGTAAAGTTCCTATTAGTTAATTGAACCAATTCCCAATCAATTTTTCTGTTCCCCAATTTGTCAAAACGAATCTCACCTGTAATCCCTTCATATTCCAAAGCTTTAAATCCGTTTCTGATGGCTTCTGAATTTGGCCCAAACTTTTTAATAGCTTCCATAGAAAGCATAATTCCATCATACACAAAGGCTAAAGAAGGTGATGGTTTTTTACCATATTTAGTTTGATATACCTTTTCAAAACTCTTCCATTTGGTATCTTCTGCATCAAAAGGGTTTACAAACCTAATATTTTCCATGAGCTCAGGCTGGTATTCATCCATGAAATTAAAAAGATTTAAAAAAGCATATATTTTTAAATTTCTGTTTGATGATTTGAGCTTGTTAATAATTTCAGAAGCATTATTTGAAGTCCCTGAAAGCACCACCGCATCCCATGGATTTTTAGTGATTTTTTCCAACA
>DAOVVI010000025.1 GCA_030637245.1 Cyclobacteriaceae bacterium | reverse complement strand
TCACCTTCTTTCTGCATTTTCTGGAAATAAGGCATTGCTACTGTAAGCAACTGAATGACAATAGATGCAGAAATATATGGCATAATACCAAGGCCAAAAATTGAAGCCTTACTAAATGCACCGCCTAAAAATGTATCTAGTAATCCAAAAAATCCACCAACTGATTTAACTAATTTATCAGGATCAATACCTGGCAATACGATAAACGAACCTAATCGATAAATGACTAAAAATCCCAGAGTAATGAGAATTTTGTCTCGAAGTTCTACTATCGACCAAATATTTTTAAGAGTGGTAAAAAATTTCTTCATTTTATAGCTTGCTTATCGAACCACCCGTTTTTTCAATAGCTTCAGCAGCGCTGGCTGAAAAGGCATGAGCAGTTAAATTAAGTTTTTTTGTTAGTTCACCTCGTCCAAGGATTTTAACCAAATCACTTTTGCGAACTACCCCATTATCAATTAAAACCTGTATGTCAATTTTATCTTTCTTAATTTTCTCAGAAAGAGATTGAATGGTATCCAGATTTACTCCTTTATATTCAACTCTGAATCTGTTTTTAAATCCAAATTTAGGTACTCTTCTCTGCAAAGGCATTTGACCTCCTTCAAATCCAAATTTCCTGGAATAGCCAGACCTCGATTGAGCTCCCTTATGTCCTCTTGTAGATGTACCTCCCCTACCAGAACCCTGGCCTCTGCCAAGTCTTTTATTCGTTTTTGAAGATCCTTCCGCAGGTTTCAGTGTATGTATCTTCATTTTATTATTCACTTACAGATACTAAATGACTTACTTTTTTTACCATACCCAATATTTGTGGTGTGGCCTCTACTTTGACAGTTTTATTTATTCTACCCAATCCCAAAGCTTGAATGGTAAGCTTTTGGTTTTTAGGTCTTTTTAAAATACTTCTAACTTGAGTAATCTCAATTTTTGCCATCTTACTAACCATTAAAAACTTTTGATAACTCCACGCCCCTGGTTTGGGCAATGGTAAACGCATCTCTTAATTTTGACAAGGCGTCAAATGAAGCCTTAACAACATTATGCGGATTGGAGGAACCTTTTGACTTTGCCAAGACGTCCTTTACTCCAGCGCTTTCCAGTACCGCTCTCATGGCACCGCCGGCAATTACACCGGTACCGGGGGAGGCAGGCTTCATCAATACAAATCCTCCGCCATATTTACCAATTACTTCATGAGGAATCGTTCCATTTCTTACCGGTACTTTTACCAAATTCTTTTTAGCATCATCAATGCCTTTTGTGATAGCGTCAGTAACTTCATTTGCCTTACCGAGTCCATATCCAACTACGCCATTGCCATTCCCTACAACAACTATTGCAGAGAAGCTAAATCTACGACCACCCTTCACAACCTTTGCTACTCTTTTGATAGCAACCACCTTCTCTTTAAGTTCAATTTCGCTGGCCTTTATCGATTTGATATTTTTCTGTGACATAGTTACTTAGAATTTTAAACCGCCTTCTCTTGCTCCTTCAGCAAATGCTTTTAATTTCCCATGAAAGATGTATCCATTTCTATCGAATACTACATTCGTAATGCCATTTGCACTAGCCTTCTCAGCTAAATTTTTACCGACCTCTTTAGATTTCTCGACATTAATACTTTTTAAATCTCCCAACTCCCTTGAACTGGATGACGAAATTGTTTGACAATTTATATCGTCAATAAGCTGAGCATATATAGCAGTATTACTTTTAAATACAGAGAGTCTTGGCTTTTCGGCCGTACCCTGAATTTTATTTCTGATACCTCTCTTTATTCTTAATCTTCTTGAAGCTTTATCTATTGCCATCTCAATAATTATTTAGCAGCAGTTTTACCGGCTTTTCTTCTAACATGCTCTCCAACAAATTTGACGCCTTTACCCTTATAAGGCTCAATTTTTCTGAGCGACTTGATTTTCGCTGCCACCTGTCCGATCAATTGTTTATCTATACCTTCCAGCTTAACAATAGGGTTTTTACCTTTTTGTGTCTCAGCCTCTAAAGTTAATTCTTCAGGAATCTGTAAAAAGATGCTATGCGAGTGACCTAAATTTAACTCAAGAATTTTACCTTGAGCACTTGCCTTATAACCAACACCAACGAGTTCTAATTCTTTTTTATATCCTGTACTTACTCCTTCAACCATATTAGAGATCAAGGATCTGTAAAGACCGTGTAATGCTTTATGTCTCTTCTGCTCTGTTGGTCTGGAAACTGATAGTATTCCATCCTTAATATCTACACCAATATCCGTATCAATTTGCTGATACAAGGTTCCTTTAGGGCCTTTTACAGTTACGAGATTACTGTGATTTACTTCAACAGTAATGCCATCAGCTATATTAATCGGTTTATTTCCTATTCGTGACATTTTCTTAAATCATTAATAAACGTAACACAATACTTCACCTCCAATATGTTCTTCTTTGGCTTGTTTTGAGGTCATAACACCTTTAGAAGTAGAAAGTATGGCAACCCCCAAACCATTTAATACTCTTGGTAAATCATTAGTATGTGCATATTTTCTTAAACCGGGCTTGCTAATTCTTTCTAAGTATTGAATAGCAGATTGCTTAGTTTCAGGATTGTATTTCAAAGCAACTTTAATGTTCCCCTGAGGACCAACCTCTTCAAATTTAAAATTCTGTATGTAACCCTGATCATGCAATACCTTGGTTATCTCTTTCTTTAAATTTGATGCCGGGATGTTTACAATCCGGTGATTTGCCTTGATAGCATTTCTTATTATTGTTAGAAAATCAGCAACTGGATCCATCTATTTTTATATTATTTTTTTACTTTTGATTAAACGGCCTGCAAAGGTACGATTTTAAAATGAAATATGAAAGATCAATTACCAGCTTGCTTTTCTGATTCCTGGAATTTTTCCATCATTAGCCATCTCTCTGAAAGTTACCCTTGAAATACCAAACCTTCTCATGTACCCTTTTGGCCTTCCTGTTAGTTTGCACCTGTTATGAAGTCTAACAGCAGAAGAATTTTTTGGTAATTTATCAAGACCTTCATAGTCACCTGCTGCTTTAAGCGCTGCTCTTTTCTCTGCATACTTTGCAACTAATCTTTCTCTTTTTCTTTCTCTGGCTTTTAATGATTCCCTTGCCATATATCTTAATTTTTACTATTTGCAAATGGAAGACCGAAAGCTTTAAGCAATTCATAGCTTTCTTCATCAGAATTCGCATTGGTAACAAACGTAATGTTCATACCAGAAATCCTGCTTACTTTGTCTATACTGATTTCAGGAAAAATGATTTGTTCCTTTACTCCTAAAGTGTAATTGCCTCGTCCATCAAATCCTTTTTCACTTATACCTCTGAAGTCTCTTACCCGCGGCAACGCAACGTTCATCAATCGATCGATGAATTCATACATTTTTTCACCTCTTAGCGTAACCCTGGCGCCTATTGCCATTCCATCTCTCAATTTGAAATTGGAAATTGATTGCTTTGCTATAGTTTGAACTGCTTTTTGACCGGTTATTGTTGTCAATTCTTCGACACCAGTATCAACAGCCTTTTTGTCAGCTACACCAGCACCTATTCCTTTATTAATAGATATCTTCAATACTTTGGGCACCTGCATCACAGATTTGTATTGAAACTTTTCCTTCAGAGCAGGAACGATCTCATTCTTATATTTTTCTTTTAAACTTGAATTAGCCATTTTTAATTAATTCTCCGGTTTTCTTAGAAAGTCTTTGCAACTTGCCTTCATCATTCAGCTTTCGTCCCACCTTGGTTGGTTCTCCATTCGAAGGGTCAATTACCATTATATTACTTATGTGTATTGGAGCTTCAGTTTTTTCTATTCCACCTTCTGGATTGTTTGCTGAGGGCTTTACATGCTTGGTTATCATGTTTACTCCCTCAATAATGGCACGGCTTTTAGCTATGATGACTTCTAAAACCTTACCTTTTTTTCCTTTATCATTGCCTGCAATAACAATCGCGGTATCCCCTTTCCTGATATGGAGCTTAACTCCTCTTTTCACTTTTTTTGTCATGTTAAAGTACTTCTGGTGCTAAAGATACAATTTTCATAAATTGCTTATCTCTCAGTTCTCTTGCAACAGGTCCAAATATCCTGGTACCTCTTGGTTCATCAGTTGGAGTAAGCAATACTACGGCGTTATCTTCAAATCGTATATATGAACCATCCTTTCTTCTTACCTCCTTTTTAGTTCTTACAACCACAGCTCTGGATACGGTTCCTTTCTTTAGAGAACTTGAAGAAAGAGCTGTCTTTACGGTAACGATAATTTTATCTCCAATAGAAGCATATCGTCTTTTGGTGCCGCCTAATACTCTTATACATAAAACCTCTTTCGCACCACTATTATCGGCAACATTGAGGCGTGACTCTTGCTGAATCATTTTATTTAGCTTTTTCTATTATTTCAACTAACCTCCAACACTTGTTCTTACTAAGTGGTCTCGTTTCCATGATCTTAACTGTATCTCCAACTCCACACTCATTCTTTTCATCATGGGCCATGAATTTAGAAGTTTTACCTATGAACTTTCCATACATAGCATGTTTCACCTTTCTATGGACGGCGACAGTTATGGATTTCTCCATGCCGTTGCTCATTACAGTTCCAATCCTTTCTTTTCTAAGATTTCTGGTCTCCATAATTATTTGTTATCTACAGTTTCCTTAGTATTCAATAGCGTCAGAATCCTGGCAATCGTTCTTCTTGTCTCCTTTATTTTCATTGGATTTTCTATTGGAGATATTGCATGGGCAAACTTCTGCTTTTGTAATATTTCCTTTTCGCTCAACAATCTTTGGTTAAGCTCCTCAACAGACAAGGTGTTTAATTCCGAATTTTTCATTTTACTCGACGTAATCTCTTCTTACTACAAATTGAGTCTTTATTGGTAATTTCTGGGCCGCTAATCTTAAAGAATCCTGGGCAAGTTTTATCGACGTTCCACTAGATTCAAACATAATCGTGCCCGGCTTCACAACAGCTACCCAATATTCCGGGGCTCCTTTACCCTTACCCATTCTAACTTCTGCGGGCTTTTTTGTGATTGGCTTGTCAGGAAAAATTCTAATCCAAACCTGACCTTCTCTCTTCATTGCCCTAGTTACAGCAACACGAGCTGCCTCAATTTGCCTACTCGTAATCCAACCTGGTTCCAAGGCTTTTAATCCAAAAGATCCAAAGGAAATAGTATGGCCGCGTTGTGCAATTCCCTTCACACGACCTTTCTGCATTTTCCTAAATTTTGTCCTTTTAGGCTGTAACATCTCTATCTAATTTTCTTATTCTTAATTTCTTCTTCTTCTTTTTGGAAGTTCGTTTCTTTTACGTCCTCCACCTTGACCTCCAGGCATTCTACCGGGATGATTTGGTTTTCCTATATTCGGTGAAAGATCCCTCTTTCCATAAACTTCACCTTTAAATATCCAAACCTTAATGCCTATTTTTCCATAGACCGTTTCCGATTCAGAAATTGCATAATCAATATCGGCTCGTAACGTATGCAATGGAATTCGACCATCTTTATATTGCTCTGTACGCGCCATTTCAGCGCCACCTAATCTTCCTGAAGCCTTAATTTTTATACCCTGGGCACCAACTCTCATGGCAGAAGCAATCGCTTGCTTCATAGCTCTTCGATAAGAAATTCTTGCTTTTAGTTGCTGAGCAATAGATTCGCCAACAAGTTTTGCGTCTAGCTCAGGACGCTTGATTTCAAAAATATTTATCTGAACATCCTTGCCTGTAATTTTCTTTAACTCTTCCTTTATTTTATCAACTTCAGCTCCGCCTTTTCCAATAACGACACCAGGGCGTGCTGTATGAATAGTAAGTGTAATTCTCTTCAGGGTCCTTTCAATAATGATTTTAGATATACCTCCCTTTGGTATTCTGACAAGAATATAACTCCTGATCTTTTGATCCTCTACCAGTTTTTCTGAGAAGTTTTGTCCCCCATACCAGTTGGAATCCCAACCTTTTATGATACCTAGTCTTAGACCTATTGGATTTACTTTTTGTCCCATGTTTATTCTTTAGTGTCGTTTACTTCTACATTTTCTACCTCTATCTCTGGGGCATTGGCACTATCTATAACTAATGTTACATGATTAGATCTTTTGCGTATCCTGTGAGCTCTTCCCTGCGGTGCAGGCCTGAAACGTTTCAAAATTTTCCCGCCATCGACAGTTATTGCTTTTATAAATAAATCTGCTTCTTCAAGTCTGGTGTCTTCATTTGCATTTTGCCAATTAGAAATCGCTGAAAGAAGTAATTTTTCTATCCTTGCCGCGCCTTCCTTTGGCTCATATTTTAATAAACTCAAAGCTTTATTTACCTTCTTACCTCTGATCAAATCAGCAACCATTCTCATTTTCCGAGGTGAAGTCGGTACATTTTTTAATTTCGATACAGCTTCCATTCTTACTATCTTTTGCCTTTATCTTTCTTAGATATATGTCCTCTATAATTTCTGGTTGGCGCAAATTCACCAAATTTGTGTCCTACCATGTTTTCTGTCACATATACCGGGATAAATTTATTGCCATTGTGTACAGCAAATGTATGTCCAACAAAATCCGGTGAGATCATCGACCTTCTTGACCAAGTCTTAATTACAGATTTCTTTCCTGACTCATTCATTACCTGAACTTTATTGTCAAGTCTGAAATCAATATAAGGCCCTTTTTTTAGTGATCGTCCCATTGCAATTATTTCTTACCTATGATTAACCTATTAGAATATTTTTTCTTATTCCTGGTTTTGAAACCTTTGGCAAATAAACCAGTTCTCGACCTGGGATGGCCTCCTGAGGCCCTTCCTTCTCCACCTCCCATTGGGTGGTCCACAGGATTCATTACAACCCCTCTTACTCTTGGTCTTCTTCCCAACCATCTGTTTCTTCCTGCTTTTCCAAGCCTCACATTCATATGATCACTATTACCAACAGAACCAATGGTTGCATAACATTTTATAAGCACCATTCTCATTTCACCCGAAGGAGTTTTAATGGTGGCATACTTTCCTTCCCTTGCAAGAAGTTGGGCATATGAACCGGCACTTCTGGCAATTGCTGCTCCACTTCCCGGCCTCAACTCTATATTATGAACTATGGTACCTAAAGGGATTTTTGCTAATGGAAGGCAGTTTCCTAAATCCGGTGTCACGTCCTCACCAGAAACTATTTCCATTCCTACTTTCAATCCCTCAGGAACAAGAATATATGCTTTCGCTCCATCTTTGTAATAAAGTAATGCAATTCGGGCAGATCTATTTGGATCGTACTCAATTGCTTTTACGACAGCAGGAATTCCATACTTATTTCTTTTGAAATCAATTTCTCTTAATCTCTTTTTATGACCGCCCCCAAGATACCTCATGGTCATTTTACCGCTATTATTTCTACCACCTGATCTTTTTTGAGGACGAAGTAAAGACTTCTCAGGAGAATCCTTTGTGATTTCGTCAAATACAGGTGCCGTTCTGAACCTCTGTCCCGGTGTTGTCGGTCTAAGTTTTCTTACTGCCATCTCCTAACTAAATTAAATACTTCCGTAAAAATCTATGACATCGCCTTCAGCCAAAGTAACAATGGCCTTTTTAAAAGATGGCGCTCTGCCAGAAATTACTCTCGATTTTGAATATCTTGATTTATCTTTGCCTTGATACCGCATAGTGGCTACTTTTTCAACAGTAACACCATACATTTTTTCAATGGCTTTTTTAATCTCTACTTTATTTGCAGCTTTTTCAACAACAAACCCATACTTACCTTTTTCATTAAGCTCAGACACTTTTTCCGTAACTAATGGTTTCTTTAGTACTGTCATGATTTGTTAATTCAAAATACTTTCAATTTTCTCAATAGATCCCTCACATAAGATCAACTTATCTGCATTAAGCACATCGTAAGTGTTAATGTCACTAGCCAAAGCTACCTTTGCTTTCGGTATATTTCTTCCTGACAAAACTATATTTTTATCACTTTCCGGAATTACCATCAAAGTCTTTTTGTCTGTCAGAGATAAGCTATTTAAAATCTCCAGATACGACTTTGTCTTTGGATTATCAAGACTAAAATTTTCAACAACCGTCAAATCTTTTTCTTGAATTTTATATGACAACACTGATTTCCTAGCTATTGATTTAACCTTTTTATTCAACTTAAATCCATAATCTCTTGGCCTTGGGCCAAAAGCTCTTCCTCCTCCTCTTAGCAATGGAGATTTTACGCTACCCATCCTAGCCGTACCAGTACCTTTCTGTCTTTTTATCTTTTTGGTAGATCCAATAATCTCAGCACGCTCTTTAGACTTGTGAGTTCCTTGTCTTTGTTTAGCCAGATATTGCTTTACAACCAAATAGATAGCATGGTCATTAGGCTCTATTTTGAATACCTTATCATTAAGCTTAGCTTTCCTGCCGGTATCTTCACCTTTTATATTAAGAATTGCGATATTCATCTCAATTATTTTTCTAATACAACATATGAATTCTTGCTCCCCGGCACAGATCCGCTCAGTAAAATAAGGCTCTTTTCAGGAATTATTTTCATTACTTTAAGGTTGAGCACCTTAACTCTTCTGCCTCCCATTCTTCCGGCCATTTTCATGCCTTTGAACACTCTTGACGGATAAGAACATGCACCTATGGCTCCGGGAGCCCTTAGCCTGTTATGCTGGCCGTGTGTAGCCTGACCGACACCACCAAAGTTGTGTCTTTTTACAACACCCTGAAATCCTTTGCCTTTCGAAGTTCCTATTGCATCCAAAAACTCACCTTCTTTAAAAACTTCTCCAACAGTAATTTCCTTCCCAATCTCAACAAGGTGATCAAATTCTACCCTGAAATTCCTAAACTCAACTACTTTCTTTTTCGGAGTCGTATTTGCTTTTGAAAAATGTCCCATAAGAGCTTTAGGAGTATTTTTTGGCTTTCTCTCATCATATGCCAACTGCACAGCTTTATAGCCATCAGTCTCCTCATTCTTCACTTGCGAAATTACACAAGGACCAGCCTCTACAATTGTGCATGCGACATTTTGTCCATCGGCACTGAAGACACTAGTCATCCCTATTTTTTTACCTATTATACCAGACATTTTTTAATTGTAAAATGCTTTTTTTTAAAAAAATTGTAGCCTTTTTAATAAAGGACTGCAAAGGTAGTAAAAATGAATCTGATTACAAAACCAGAATTTATTTTTACCTTAGCTTATGAGAAAAAAAAAGAACCAATTACCTTATTGATTCTTTCATCTTAATCATAAAATCCTTAGACCTTAATCTCGACATCAACTCCACTTGGAAGTTCAAGTTTCATCAGGGCATCAACAGTCTTCGTACTGTTTGAGTAAATATCAACTAATCTTTTATAAGTGAAAAGCTGAAATTGTTCCCTGGACTTTTTATTCACATGCGGTGATCTCAATACCGTAAAAATCTCTTTTTTTGTTGGTAATGGAATCGGGCCACTTACAACAGCTCCGGTAGTTTTCACCGCTCTAACGATTTTTTCTGATGACTTATCCACCAAGTTGTAATCGTAGGACTTTAGTTTTATTCTTATTTTCTGGGTCATATCCGTTTAATATTAACCTTCTCCTTTTGATTTCTTTATAATCTCCTCTTGCAAACCTGAAGGAACAGGATCGTAATGAGAAAATGTCAATGATGCTGAAGCTCTACCCGAAGATATCGTTCGTAAATCTGTAACATATCCAAATAGTTCAGCTAATGGAACATCAGATTTAATAACCTGGGCTCCAGCCTTAGTATCCATGCCTTTCATGATACCACGTCTCTTATTAAGGTCACCGGTAACTGGCCCGGTATATTCTTCAGGTGTTACTACCTCGACAGACATGATAGGTTCAAGTAATTGTGGCTTAGCTTTTCTTGTTGCTACCCTAAAGCCCAGACGTGCAGCTAATTCAAATGAAAGCGAATCTGAGTCCACATCGTGAAACGACCCATGGAAAAGCCTTACTTTCATAGCTTCTATTGGGAAGCCAGCCAAAGGCCCATTTTTCATCGCACTTTTAAATCCCTTTTCAACTGCAGGAATAAATTCCCGTGGAATAGCTCCACCCACAATACTATTGACAAACTCAAGGCCTTCTTTGCCATCCTCTCTTGGACTCATTTCGAATACAATATCAGCAAATTTACCCCGCCCGCCGGTTTGTTTTTTGTAAACTTCTTTGTGCTCAATTAGCGTTGTAATACTTTCTTTATAAGCAACTTGAGGCGCTCCCTGATTTATTTCAACACCAAATTCACG